>JAGAXP010000012.1 GCA_017940955.1 Oribacterium sp. | reverse complement strand
TTTCCGGTATCTACTATGAATGTTCGAAGCTTAACTGACATCTCTTTCAAAAAAGTTGTCATTCTGGGCTTAATAAAATCCGCCGACACAGAAGACTTAATCGCATCTAAGTCTTCATCAAAAAATAAAGCCGCAGCTTTTTGCAGCTTCGACTTTTCTACGACTTTTCCTTCTACTATTTTTTCAGTGGCATGTAAGTTCTTATTCTGTTTCTTCTCTTCAGGCATCATTTCCACCTTTCTTCTCATAGTTTACTGGTTTATGAGAATATAAGTTTACAGTATGAGTGAGACACTCATTACAAGGCTCTTCAGTCTCTTCTACATCTTTGTGAATACATGTTTGACAATATTCATGAAATCTAACATATTTATACGGGTTCTCCATCGTCTTCATCTCCTTTCTCATCATCAAATTCTTCATCAGTAGCATCTTCTTCTATATGTTCCTGTTCTTCTACATGATCCTCTTCAGATTTTGGAAACATGCTGTCAATAGCCTTAGTTACAACTACATCTGTGAAAATATAAGTGAGATATGCTGCGGTTCCTTTGATAGCAATTCTACCAATACTTGTCATGAGGCCAACCTCACCGTGAATCATGTCACCTGATTTAAATTCTCTACCAAGTTCCTTCCAGACCGCTTTTGCTGCTGCGAGTGATACTACAGATTCAATCATTTCTCTTTTCATAATATAATCCTCCTATAATTAAAATGTTCTTAAAGTGAAACCATCAGGAAAACGTCTTATTATACAGTCATCTTTGATGATAAGTTTCACATTTTCATCAAGCTTATCTAAAATTTCATGATACATGTCTTTAGTAAAAGTAATCTCTTTATCAAGCGGAAGCATATCAAGAGCGTCTTGAGTTCCACCTAGCCAGCCACTTTCACCGATCGTGAATGCTGTATCCATATCAATTTTGCCTTTACTGCCGAGATAATACCAAACGATTCCTACTCCGGCTACTCCAATGCAAGCAAGTCCTCTTTTAATCCATTTCTTATTGATTTTCATGAATATAATTACTCCTTAAAAGAATCAGATACACTCATAAATGCACTGACTTACTGACTTCCCTGAATACTTCTTAACAAGTTTCTCAAGCAGATGAATATAAGCCTGATCTGAAAGACCTTCATCTTCTTTCTTCACAGGTTTTTCGATACGATCCTTAATATCGGAAGGATACTCGACTTCAATAATCACGCCTGCTTCACTTGGTGTAATAACGGGCTGATTAAACCTCACGCCGAAATCAGAAAGGGACCCCTCTTTAAGCTCAAGTAAAGCTATATGGAGAAGTCCCTCTTCCATCTTAGTCATGTCTTTTTCACCTACGAATGTGAGTTTCATGATCTTTTTCATTCCTACAGTCATATGATTTCTCCTTTACGTTTTCTTGAAATTTTATTTTCTAACTTGTTTATCAAATCCATAAAGGCATCATTCGGAGTTCCCCCACGCCCATATATAATTTTAGTATTACTAAAAAAGATAGAGCATCCGACATCATCCGCATAAATTTCTTCAGGAATATCTTCAGGATACAAGTTCCATGCCGTGAATTTCCCTCCGGAATAGCATCCGGTATATCTATCACGCACAATGGTTAACGGATACGCATTAAACTCTTTACGATCATCGTACATATGTTTCTCCTTTTCTTGAAATATAATTACATACTGAAAGTTACGTCGATAACATTCACATCACCTGCTAAGTGCTTCTTGACCTCGTCGACAGTGATATCCTTCCATTTGTTACCCACTACGATAATATCAGCCCAAATCTCTTCAGGAAGAATGCCGTCTTTTGCTGAATCAGTTTCATAGACTTTACATCCTTCCTTATCGAGAATATAACCGAACGTTGATTTACCGGTTCCTGAAGCACCGCTAAGAATCCATACGGGTCTCTTTTTCATAGCTCTCGGAAGTTCAGTAAAAAGCTCTTCTTTAACATAGGCATAGCCACTCGGATAGTAATAGTCTCCACCATCATGAGTAACCTTAAACACATTTGTTTGATGAAAATCGCAGCTGTCGAAATCATCATCTTCGTCATCATTGTGCTATACACTTCAGCGCCTTCGCAAAACCGCACGTCATTTTGCCGTTGCCATTCTATACGTTACTTCACCTTGGCCTTGCTATGCCTATCGTCTCAGCACAATTCATTGTCTTTGCGTCACTGACTAGACAAAACTGCACCTTAGCAACACGGATCGAGACCCTACCAAGCCCTTGCCATTACGTAGTTACTCACTTTACATCTGCTTTGCATTTTACTACGTTTCGACTCACTACGACACAGTGCCTTAGCAAATATAATCACAAGATTTCATAAGTCATGCGGCCATATCCGGCGTTTCTCCACTGCAGAAGTCCACGATACTTACCATAATCAAGCCACTCTTTCACAGCAGGTGCATACTGATCGGAAAGACATGTAATAGTGAATTCGATAGTACTGCCGGCAGGAACTGTCTCAGAAGAAGCAAGAGCAATTCTTTCACCCTGAGCAGTCTGTGCACGAAGAGGACGCTCAAGAACGCCCATTTTTCCGCCATGCATATCAATCGGGATCTTACGCTCTTCAACAAATATAACCCCGTCGATTACCTTCTTAAACGCCTTGATAGCACACGAAGCTTTGGCGAAATCCTCACCTTTACACTTCTGAAGTGCAGAGCAGGTGTCTTTAAAGAAACCTTTGATCTGATAATCCCAGATAAAAGGTGTACCATCTTCAAGTTTCGGGAATACAGTCATCTGCTTCTCTGCATACTCTTCAGCACCGATTGCTGCAATCTCCTCCTCTTTAGACTTAGCATCCGGTGCCTTCGAAGCAATATAATCTCCGTGAATATCCTTATTATTAGAAGCTGTCCCAAGTACCATCTCTGTGAATGTTGCTCTTACTTTAATCTGTTTCATATTCATTTCTCCTTTTTAAAATATAATGTGTTTGTTTAAAATCATCACAAATCGACGCCGCACCATGCCGCTGCTACACGAATCAATGCCTTACGAAACTTTACAAAACTATACCATGGTTACGCAAATCGATACCGCACCTTACCATAGCTATGCATTGCTTCGCCTTTACACAACCTTGCCATTCATTACTCTACCACGGCTCAACATATCATTGCTGTACACGACTATGCCATTGCAAAAAGAAAAAAGAAGGACCGGATGCTACTCCAGTCCTAAATCGCCTCACGGGTTTTTAAGATACTCAAACTCAACGCCGTCTTCTGTCCAGAAAGCTCTATAGCATCTTGTTACGGTTTCACTTAATGTAAGTTTAATCGCAGCAGTATAGGTTTCAGGATTAGAAGACGCGCGAGTTATGTCGTCTATAAATTCAACCCGACATGGTGCCCAGTCCGCAATGCAATCCAATATGTCCTTCTTTATAGTTTTAAGATTAGTCTTCATTTAAATCAGCTCCTTTCTTGAAGACCTTCTTTTACTTCATTAAAGGAGCTGTAAAATGTATCTTTAGAAATATAATCCGAGTTTAATCCCATCTGCAGGTGTTCAGTATCTTTTCTGTTCAGGCTGAGGCTCAATGAAGAACGTGAACATTATCGCAGGTCTTCCGTCTTCAAGTTTAATTGCATGATTGAGACTTAAATCAAACGAGTCACAATCGCACTTGGATCCTCCTGCACCGATATACTTACCTGCAGCTCCTGTAGGAAGTTCAAGTTCCTCATAGATAGCATTAATCGGTAACCATAACTCAAAAGGCGCGTCAATAATGCGTTTATTCACCTTATTAACTGCCTTTTCAAGCGTCACATCGTCACAATAGAATGGACGCCCCATATAATCATCCCAATATAATGTCTTACCACCTCCTTTCGCCTGAAGAATATGACCTTCGAAATCAGGATCATTCTTCAGTGCTTCATTTGCATGGTCCTGAGCTACACCATCTTTAATCTCCTGGACTTTCTCTTCACCTACCACCTCTTTCGCTTTCTCAAGGATTTCCTTGTTATAGACTTCACTCATAGTAAGTAAATCTCTAACGTGTGAAATCTTCATCTCGGAAGTGACAACAGATCCTACCATGAGTCCGCCTGTCGCTGCTGTGAGAAGTCCAATCGGAGCCACTTCAGGAGCAAGTCTTTTTGCTGTTTCTTTTGTGATCTCTTTCCTCTCCTGCTTAACCTGCTCCACAGGAAGATTCTCTATTTCAGCTCTTTCTTCAAGAGCATCAATCTTTTTACGCTGTTCAGATATAATGTTGTGAATCTTCGGCGACTTCTTATATGTGAGTACAACAACGCCAAAGAGTCCTGCAATTGCCCCGACGCCCATAATCACGTTTGAATGTTCAGATGCTTTTTCAAGTAACGATTTTCCAAATTCTTTGAAACCCATAACAAGTTTCTCCTTTCACAAATACAATTAGTCTCTATTTTCAAGTCTGCCGATACGTAAGCACAAATTCTTCTGAAGTTCAAATATTGCACGAAGCGTCGAATCGTCATTCGCCAGAAGTCTATCGTGAATATGTACAAGCAGTTTTCTTGCTTCAATGCAAAGTTCTTTCTGTGATTTTTCAGCCATTTCGTTTCTCCTTTCGAAATATAAGTGAAAAAAAAGAATAGGAGCCTGTGTAATATCTACACAAGCCCCTTTCCGGTTATTCTTCAGCCTGTCGCCGCTCTTCTTCCTCCTTTCTCTTAAAGTACTTCTCCACTGAGCGATCCATCTTTTTGTCATCCTGCTTGTCTTTTACGAGCATCCCAAGTGCTCCTAATCCAAGACTAGCGAGTAACAGTACATTGTCTTTAATCCAATTGCTCATATTGTTTCCTCCTTTAAAAGAATTATTTATATGTCATTATATAAGCTGTAAAAAGTTTCACGAATTCATCATGTCTTTAAGCTCCTGTTTGAGTCTATTTTCTTCCGGAGTAAGACCTTTCTCTATTTTCTGATCGACATTCATCTTTTTTCTCTTTTCGGCCTGTTCATCTAAAAAGTCGCATCTACTGAGAGCGAGTATTGCTACCTCTATAGCTTCTTCAACATCCGCAGGTACTATGTATGTTTCGTTGTATCCATATAATACATTTCTAGCCTCGTTCCAAGTCATCACCATCTTCGCCATTTTTTCTTTTCACCTCGTCATATAATCTTTTAATGCACAGTCTCAAGTAATGCGAAATATTTACGTTTGTATGTTTCTTAATATAACTAACTTGATTTTTCTCATTATCATCAAGTCTCACTTTATAGAATATCTTTCTCATATGCCATCTCTTTTTGTGAATCTAACAAGTCTGCAAATGCATATACCACCAATTCCGTTGAATATAATGTTTAGAAGCAAATAGGCAAACACTTTCGCATCAAATATCTGTGCTGCCGAAAAGTAGAATACATTAGCGATACAGTGCTCATATCCGCATAAGATGAATACCATGACACACATCACAATCACAAAAACTCTTACGAAATAGTGAAGCTTGTATTTCGCGAATAAATCGACAGCAAAGAATATAAGTATATTGCACATGAAAGCAAGCGGCATGATTCGCCATCCTTCATCTAATTTCTTAAAACATAGATTTGCTGTTGTATTATAAAGATCGGGCTTCGATAAGTAAAATATAAACCCAACAATCCAAGCGCCTACTATGTTACCGAGAAGTACTGTAACATTTTTCACAACATAGTTTATTTC
>JAGAXP010000174.1 GCA_017940955.1 Oribacterium sp. | reverse complement strand
TGCTAAGCAGAACAACGCAGTAGCAAAGGCAGAGCTTGAGACAGCAAAGCAGAATAATGCAGCAGCAAAGGCAGAGCTTGAGACAGCCAAGCAGAATAATAAAGCAGCAAAGGCAGAGCTTGAGATAGCCAAGCAGAATAATAAAGATGCAAAGGCAGAGCTTGAGATAGCCAAGCAGAATAATAAAGATGCAAAGGCAGAGCTTGAGACAGCAAAACAGAATAATACAGATTCAAAGAATGCTTTGGAAGAAGCGGAATATGCTAGCTATTATGCAAATATTGCATATTCTACTCTTGCGAAAGCGAATGAAGGCTATAACAAAGCTCGTGATGCCTACGCTTCACTTAACAAGGCAGCTGCAGCCGCAGCTGACAGAGTAACAAATGCTCAGAATCAGCTCAATATACTCCTTAATGCTATAAAGAACGTTCAGGCAAATGCTACTCTCGATAAGGCAGCACTTAACGCCAGACTTGCAGATTTAAGAAGAGCTGTAGCTACAGCAAAAGAAAATGTTGAAAATGCAAAAGTAAACCTTAAAGAGACTAATCAGCAGCTTGAAACTGCAAAGGTTACTTTAACAAAGAAAACACAGGATCTTAATGAGGCTAAGAGACTTCAGGAAGAAGCTGCAAAGAGAGCAGAAGAAGCTGCAAAGCAGAATGAAGGCGCTAATTCTCAGAATGAGACAGATAGCGAAGCTTTTACAGAAGGTGAAGGTTCTTCAGTAATCACAGCTGTAGTAACTAACGAAGTAGCTGCACCTGCTTCTGCAGATGGAGCAGTAACAGTGTCATCTCTTGTAGCAGCTGATGGAGCACAGGTTCTTGGAGCGAAGAGAGTTGCAACTACTTCTGATACAGCCAAGACAACTACTAAGGTAGCAACTGACACAAAGAAAGAAGCAAATAAGACTTCTGATAACAAAGCTTCAAAGTCAGAGAACAAGGCAGTAGAAACAAATGAGGCAGTAACTGATAATACGGCTTCAGAATCAGATAAAGAAGCTGTTGTAGCAGAGTCAGAGCCAAAGAATACTGAAGAAAATACGGCTCAGGGTGAGGCTGTAACAATTGTTGATGAAGAGTCAGCAAAGGCAGCAGATCCGGCCGAAAAACAGGCATCATTCCCATGGTGGATCGTTGCAATACTCGCAGCAGCTGCTGGAATCTCAGTAGAAGAGTATGCAAGAAGAAAGAACATCAAGGTTAAGTCTAACAACAAAGACAGCTTCAATAAATAATTTGTATACACATAAGAAAGGACGAGTCAAAAGGCTCGTCCTTTTCTTGGTTTGCGCGCCATGGGCGCGCTCTAACGGGTGCAAGTCCCGAACACGCCCAGATAGTGGGAAGTGTATAGCTGAACAGCAAGGGTGTCCATCGTGAGGTGGAATCTGAAGGAAGCTGTAAGCAAATCTCTGGTCCGACGGACAGAAATCACATATAAGGCTAGGCTACGAGAGATAAGTTGGCAAAAAGCAACGAAGTCTAATAACTATCACATTTGTAGTAGCAGAGTAGATGTGGCGGATATATGGAGAGAAAGAGCGTGTACCTTAAGCGTGGAGGTCTCACAGAGGTTCCATTAGCCCAGTAACAACGAACTGTGAGAAGTCAGCCGAACCCATAGTAGCGAAGAAGTCTCTGTAACGGAGATGGAGTGAAGGGGTGAACAATCAATAAGTTTGAGTATGTCTCGTATTGCAGAAATGACAACATCTGCCGAATTAATCGGGGTAAAGGTGGTCAAATCAAGCGAGGCGGAAAGGAAAGAACGCATGGACACAAGTAGTCTAATGGAGCAGATACTATCTAGCGATAACCTCAACAGAGCATATCTGCAAGTCGTACGTAATAAAGGCGCCGAGGGCGTGGATGGAATGAAGTACACGGAACTCGGAGAACACCTTGCAAAGAACGGCGAAAGCATCAAGGAACAGTTGAGGACAAGAAAGTATAAACCTCAGCCAGTACGAAGAGTGGAGATACCAAAGCCTGATGGCGGTGTCAGAAACCTAGGAGTACCAACAGTAACAGACAGATTCATACAACAAGCCATTGCCCAGGTTTTAACACCAATCTATGAGGAACAATTCCATGACCACAGTTACGGATTCAGACCTAATAGATGTGCACAGCAAGCAATCCTAACAGCACTCGATATGATGAATGATGGTAATGATTGGATTGTAGACATTGATGATTGTGTCAAAATAGGACTAAACCGGAAAAGCCTTATAGAATCAAGGTTTTCGAGGCGCAGTCCTATTTCTTTGACCGGAAAAGGAGCGACTTCGTTTGCCAAAAGGGTTTCGTAAGGCAGCGCTGTCATATTAAATCTGATTCTTGATACTGCTGACCGTTCAGATCTCTGTCAGGGGTTTAGGGATGCATACCAGGGAGCGGCAAAACTGAAAACTATGCCATAGGGAAGAGACTGTTTCCATATGGCATTTTGAAGGGCATTTCCAGAAATATCGGAGATGCCTTTTCTCATGCAAAAAATCAACAACAGCCAAAGGAGGAATCAGTATGGCAAATAACACAGCGATAAGTGCAAAAAGAACGATGCACATGCTTCTCAATGAAAGTGATCGGCTATCGGCGTACTGGTGTCGGATTCATGATGTGGCAACAGACACTATTGGATTTAACAAAAGCAACAGGTATGGAAAAGGAAGTTATACAGAGGTACAGAGTCATTGCAATACAGATATGAGAAGAAAGAGGCTTCTATTCTACGGAAACTATCGCAGATAGGGGCCGTATGGAGGAGAGATATGCTGAAGGTGAGATTGATGGGAACCAAGAGAGATATGAAATGGTTCCGAAAGACCCTTGAAAGGGACAAAAGAATCCACGTCATCCGCATATCCGAGCCATACGCCATTAAAGGTTCAAACCGTTTCTACCGGATGTATGTAGAGGTAGACAGGGAAAACAAAAAATACGCATAGAGAACGGAGGTTGAAAGGTATGTGCAGAGTATTAGCCGTAGCTAACCAAAAGGGAGGAGTCGGGAAAACAGCGTTAACAAGTAATCTTGGAGTCGGGCTTGCCATAAACGGCAAAAAGGTACTTGTGATCGACGCAGATCCGCAGAGCAATCTTACATCAAGTCTTGGGATAGATAATGCGGATGAACTTGAAAATACGCTGGGTTCTTTTATGGAGCGGGAGATAAATGAGGATGCCATTGATGCATCGGAATACATCCTGCATAACGATGAGGGCGTGGATATCATGCCATGTAATATAAAGCTTGCGGGTATGGATTACATGATAATGAACGCCTTAAGCCGTGAGCACCTGATTGATTCGTTTGTATCACAGGTAAGGGATGATTACGACTATATCCTGATCGACTGTTCTCCGAGCTTAAATTTGGTAACGATCAACGTGCTTACGGCAGTCGATTCGGTCATAATCCCGGTTGAAGCGTCTTATCTGTCCATGGCGGGATTACAGCAACTCCTCAGTTCCATAGGCTCCACGAAAAGGAAGCTGAACCGCAAGCTGGAAGTGGAAGGTATCGTGATAAACAAGGTCAATACCCGTACCAATCACGAAAAGGATATCATTGAAAAGCTGCGTGAAGCATACGGCAGTCAGATAAGGATATTTGATGTGATGATACCGGAGTCGGTGAGGGCAAAGGAGTGTACCGCCCACGGGATAAGTATTTATAAGCATGACCCGAAGGGCAAAGTCGCGAGAGCATTTGAGGAGCTGACGAGGGAGGTGTTATCTTATGGCTGCTAAAAAACCATTGCCGGACAGGATGAAGCTGAAACCTCTTGATTCCCTCTTTGGAATTGATGAAGAACAGACAGGACAGATAATGGAGGTTCCGATCAGTGATCTGTTTTCTTTTCAGAATCATCCTTTCAAGGTGCTTGACGATGAAAAGATGTCACAGACCGTTGAGAGTATCCGTGAAAACGGGATCCTTGTACCTATCATGGTACGGAGCAGACAGGCAGGCGGCTATGAAGTCATATCAGGCCACAGACGCAGACATGCGGCTGAGATTGTCGGGCTTAAGACGGTTCCGATCATCATAAGGGAGCTGACAGATGATGAAGCCGTTATCGCTATGGTTGACTCCAATCTCCAGAGGGAAGAGATATTGCCGAGCGAAAAGGCATATGCATATAAGATGAAGCTGGACGCATTGAAGCATAAGGCGGGCAGACCGTCTAAAGAAAATTCGTGCCAAGTTGGCACGAATTTCCGGGCAGATGAGGCCATGGCGGAAACTGCAAACGAAAGTGCCAGAACCATTCAGCGTTACATACGCCTTACGGAACTTCTCCCAGAACTTCTGGATATGGTTGACAGCAAAAAGATCAAGTTTAATCCAGCAGTCGAATTATCGTATCTGTCACCGAACGAGCAGTATCTTCTTATGCAGGTGATGCAGGAGGACGAGGTATTTCCCTCATTGTCACAGGCGCAGCAGATAAAGAAGCTCAGCCAGGAGAAAACCTGTACAAAGGAAGCCATACATGCCCTGCTTACAGTAGCCGGTATCAAGGAAAGAAATGTGGTCATAAAGCATGAGGTGATCATGCAGTATTTCCCGGCGGATGTAAGCGATGCGGAGGTAGAGAGCCTTATAGTCAGGCTCCTCAAAGAATACCGAAAGAAGCACGGAGGGATGTGACCATGGCAAAATTTGAATATGATTATTATTCCGGCGAAAGAAGCGAACAGTTCCGCTTCCTGAAGGTTCCGAAGGTTTTATATGAGGATCCTGATTACGAAAACTTAGGTCTGGAGGAATGCACCTTATACGGTATCCTGCTTGAACATATGGATTATTCCAAGCGTAACGGCTGGATAGACGAGGAGGGACGCACCTATGTGATACATTCACTGGATTCCATAAAAAAGATGATCAAAGCCAAAAGCACAGATAAGGCGAGGACGGCACTCAACAATCTGATCGAATATGGCTTGATAGAAAAGAAACGGAGAGGTCAGGGAAAACCTGACCTCATCTATGTTAAGGATTTTGCAACCAAGAAGTCGGAAAAACCGATGTCAGAGAAACGGGACGATTGTGGACAACTTTTTTCTGAATACGAAAAAAACGATGTCTTGACAGAGGAAAAACCGATCTCTAAAGATGGGAAAAACCGTATTCTTGAAGTGGGAAAATCCGCACCTAAAGAGACTAATATTAATAATACAGAGTTTAATGAGACTCCTTCCATCCTTCAGGATACAGAAGATCCCCACAAACGACCGTTGTGGATAACTGCCGGTGAAGGAAGGACGGAAAGAGAAAAAGCGAAGACAGAAGAGTATGAGGATTATGTTCAGCTGATCAGGGATAACATAGACTATGACAATACTATCCGAAGCCTTAAGTATGATACTGACAGGAGGCTCTTTGATGATTTTTACAGTGTCATGGTCGATGTGGTGATCGGGAAAACAAAGGAGTACAAGATCCATGATACGGTTCTTCCGGCTGCCGTAGTACGGTCAAGGATGTTAAAGCTCTCAGGGGATGATGTCCTTATGGCGATGAAGCAGTTTTCTGAAGTGACTGACAAGATACGTCATGTGAAAAAATACATGATATCGGTGCTTTATACATCTTCGATCACGACGCAGGCGTATATCACAAATGATGTGCAGTACGGCATGTATGGCGGCGGATGGGCGGATATTTTGGAAAAGAAAAAGGGTGAGGAAGAAATGAGGAGAGCAGCTAATGAGTGAGAGGTTACAGGCATCGTTTTTCAAGGTTATCATACCGGTATCGTCAATAGGCTTCATGATGCTGTTCTGTTATCCGGAGTGCAATAAACCGGATGGATTCGACCTGTTCCTGTTCTGGATACTTGTGGGATTTCCTTTCGGGATCAGACGCATGTGCATGGTACTGATACCAAGGAACTATGGTATTGCCGGATCACTCGGAGTATTTGCGCTTGACTGTATCATCGGCGGCATTATCGGAGGATTCGTGGTCATCATCATGATGATAAAAGTCATAATAGCGTTTTTTCAGATCATTTCCGGGCATATCTGAACAGAGCAGTAATACCGGTCAAAAAGTGAATACGGAATATATTGATAAGGAGCGGTTATTTCAGGGAAATGCGGCTTCTTTTTGTTTGCAAGGGAGGCGCATATGGCAAAGAAAGATTTAAAGACACTTGTGGCAAAGGAGATAGCCAAAGGGTCCACTCCGCTGGCATTTGAAAGCGTGGAGGTTCCAGCGGATGGGTTTAGAGATATAGACAGCAGGGAGAGACTTCTTGGTATCTTACAATATCTTCTCCGTGTGAAAGAATACCGGAAGCTGATATGGAATGATACCCTGTCTGCAAACAATGTCTACATGGATGTATTCCTGGGTAAGACTGATTTTCACAGAGCTTCGCTCATTACCGGGCGTGAGGAAATCTATCAGCACATCAACTGGTATGGCAGAAAGCTTAAGCCGGATTATAACGGCAAAACCGTGATAGAGACTGATGTATGCGCATTTTCCATAGCAGAGGATGAACTGGAGAAATGTAAGAAAACCTATGATGGGAAAGAAGCCTATTCTTTCTATTTTGGAAAATATCAGATTCGTTCTCTCTATGCGGATTGCCTTGATTACAGAAAGAATATGGCACGGGATGAAGTTACACCACATGCCACCGATGCAGGCACACAGCAGGCGACTTCTGAGTATAAATCACCGGAGGCGGCTTATGGAAAATACAGTGAGCTTTTTAAACTGAATGATGATGTGATTCGGGCGGTGCTGTTCCAGTGTCTTTTACTGGATGACCTAAAAGTAGAAAACAGCATGGTATTTGCAAATCTTTATACGATCTATCTCTTGCGGTAGGCAGATGATGCCGATATTATATAAGACAAACACAGGAGCGGTGAGGATAATGGCGAGAAATCATGATAACCTGGTCGGTGAGGTTGGAAATTCCATGTACCATCAGGTCAACAATACAGGGTATGCGACAGCGGTGCAGACGCTGATGGATATGCAGATACTTTCAAAGGAAGATTATGAGAGATGGCGTAACGGACAGATTCCGTATCTGGAAAAGGTCTGCAAGGTCAATCTGAAGAAACTGACCGCAATCCTTAATGAAATGAAGCGTTATGCAGCAAAGAATAATCTGAAGCCCAGCTTCACTTTTTATAAGCAGTGGGGACGGAAGAATAAGGAGACGGTGAAGCTCAGATTCACCAAGACCGGAAATGAGTATATGGAAAATCTGTACTCAACACATTATGTGAAAAAAGTGATTATAGAACAGGACAAGGTATGAATAGATGAATTTGAATTTGCGGGGACATCATGATAAATGAAAGAATACAGAACTATATAAATGAGCATTCATTCTGCTCAGAATATTTATTCAAGGATTGGGAGTCTTTTTTAGATCTTCTTTATGCCGAGGGCGGTTGTATTTCATCAATTCTTTGGTGGGATTACTGCAAGAAGTCACAACTTTATGAATCTGTGGGAAGTGGTGGATACAGGGATCCTGATAACGATGATTTTATATATGCTGAGACTCAGATGTTTAAGGAAGGCTTGCAAAAGTTCACACTTGATGAAATTAAGGAGTATATCAATCAGGTGATAAAATCGGGTTTTCAATATGATATCAAATATAAGAGCCATGATTTAGTGCCATCATTCTATTTGGAAGATTGACAAATTTGAGTCAGACAAAGCAATCTTAATACAAATTTACAGCGATAGGAGCAGTTTTTATATCTCTTCGGAGACGTAAGGGCTGCTCCTTTTTTGCGTTATGGAGATTATTATCCGGTATGAGACCGGAGGAAAGGAACGATATGAGAAAAATATATCTTAGGAGGCTGCTGGTGCCTCCCTGGCTGTGAACATTACCAGAGGATAAACGAAAGACAGGAGGATGATGATGCAGGAAGAAGTAACACAGAAATCTATTGCCCTTGTGATCAGAACCTCCAAACTGACTGCCGATGTGCTTAAGAAAGCCATGATCGCCTACTTGAATCACCTTAAGAATAAGCAGGCTAACTGGCATGGGAAGATTTCCGTAAAGAAGCTAATGGGCAAGGATCAGGGTGCGAATACCATGGAGATAACGGAGAACAACATCAAATCTTTTGAGCGTGTTGCGAAGAAGTACAATGTTGATTTTGCCGTGAAAAAAGACAAGACCGTGGATCCGCCAAAGTATGTTGTTTTCTTCAAGGGCAGGGATGCCGACGTTATTGCGATGGCATTCAAAGAATTTGTGCATGGAAACGAAAAGAGGCAGAACCGTG
>JAGAXP010000011.1 GCA_017940955.1 Oribacterium sp. | reverse complement strand
CGCCATTCCGGCAGAAACGGGAATCACCTTTTTAAGCTGCATGGAAACTCCCTCTTTGATATCGAACTCGTCAATGATCATCTTAGCCGCCCTGAACATAAGATTGTTTTCATTGACAGGCAAAAAAGAAAGATTTGTTGTTAGCTTTATTTCCGGCTCCTTTGTTTTTTGCATGTCTATATTGTCATGGAGCTTTACGGTCTGCATGATCATTCTTACGTCATGATATCCATCCTCTCTTTGCCGCAAAACATCCAAAGACAGGTTGATCTTTCCGTAGGCCTGCAGTTTAACACTGTCCATAAATCAAATCTCCGAAATTCATATATAAATCGTTCTTTGTATACAATACTCCATTATTGTAATGCAAATATGTCGTTTAAGCAAGGAGTTGTGTACTTGGATTAATACAATATTCTAAAAATAATATAAAAAAGCAATATAGTTTTTATGAAAAAGTAAAATAATGCAGAATAAATAATTGACAGAATGACACCTTGTCACTATACTCAGATATCACGAAGTGACATATTGTCACTATTAATAACAGTCCTTCATGCTTTCGCATTATGCCTGATATTCAAATAAAGCGGGAGACAGTCAGAAGGGAAATAATGCACCCTGCTATGGTTGCATCGGAATGAGTGTAAAAAGAAATCGGAGGATATAAGTGTCAACGGAAAGGTTTGAAAAGTTGTCGAAAGACAAACGGCAGCGAATCCTGGATGCAGCAAGAGACGAATTTGCCAGAGTTCCCTATGAGGAAGCGTCCATAAATCAGATAATCAAAAATGCAGGTATCTCCAGAGGCAGTTTCTATACCTATTTTGAAGACAAGAAAGATCTTCTTCAATATATAATTAAGGATGAAGGAGAAAAAAACAGCCACTTTATGAGAGAGATAGTGCTGGAAAACCGGGGTGACTTCTGGAAATCCATTAGAGAATATACCTTAAGGGTTGCCGGATACATGAAAAGAGGTTCCATACAGCAGAGTATCAACATTTTCACCCAGAGCAATATGATGAGGCGTCTTGTGGACTGGGTGGAAGCTGATCTTCAGAACAGGGAAGAAACCGAGAAGGAACAGCTGGACTGGATGATGGAGCATTTGGATCTGAGTCTTTTGGATGTAAGAGGGAGTAAGGAAAGACTGGCTGCCATACTTAAGTCGGCACACATTATTTCCTTCATGGCGCTTTTTAACATGCTGATACATCCTGACAAGGATGAAGACATTATCCTTCAGGAATTCAATACACAGCTTGATATTTTGAGAAACGGAGCAGGCAGGGAGGTTCAGAAACTTACCGAAGCTTCCTGATCAAAGAAAGAATTTTGAAACATAGACAAAACAGTCAGATCGGTAATTGACTTAAATAATATTTCCATAATAAGGATTGGAGAACAGTATGAAAAAACCGGTAGCTATATTAATCGTTGTTGGAATAATAGGCGTTATTGGCTGGGCAATCGCAGCCAGGATCATGAAGCCGAAGGATGAGATCCAGACCAAGGAGCTTCCTGCAGTTACCATATCCAACGCCACACTAGGCTCAATAAAGCATGATACCTCCATAATGGGAAAGGTTCAGCCTTCCGATACTTACAGCGTATCTCCGAAGGTTTCAGGCGAGATCATTGAAATCTACGTACAGAATGGAGACATCGTAAAGCAGGGAGATCCAATTGCAAAGATCGATAACCAGAAGGCAATAGATTCCGCAAAGGCAAGTCTTGAAGCTGCCAATGCCTCTGTCCGTGCAGCTCAGCAGCAGGCCGACACAGCAATGGATGCATTAAACCGTATGACACCGCTCTATCAGGCAGGTGATGTGGCGCCCCAGACCTTTAAGTCAACACAGAATTCCGCCAATGCTGCCCAGGCTCAGGTTGCTTCCGCAAAGGCTCAGGCAGAGTCTGCAAAGCTGAACTATGACACCCAGGTTGAGTACTCAACTGTTACGGCTCCCTCCGACGGAACCATACAGAACCAGAACATGACATTAAACGGAACTGTTTCACAGTCATCGGTGCTCTGTGTCATAACAGGCTCCGGTCAGAGAAAGGTTACCTTCAGCGTAACCGAGGAAATACTTAATAACCTTTCCATGGGGCAGAAGGTTACTGTTGAAAAGAACAGCTCCGAATATGAGGGAAGCATAACCAAAATGAGCAGACTGGTAGATAACTCCACAGGTCTTTTTGCGGTTGAGGCTGATCTCAAAAATGCTGAAGCCCTTGCAGACGGTGTTGCCGCAAAGGTAAAGCTTACATCGGCAACAGCTGAAAATGCAATGATCATCCCGGCGGACTATGTTTACTATTCATCAGGAAATCCTTATGTATACGTATATGAGGACGGAGTAGCTAAAAGAACCTTTATCACTTTGGGGATCACCAATGAATCAGAGTACCAGGTACTGGACGGCATCACAACCACTGATAAGCTGGTTTCCAGCTGGACAGAAGATATCTATGACGGAGCCAGCGTTCGTATCATAGATGAAAATGGAAATATAGCAGCTAACTGATATCAGGAAGGAGCATGATAATGCAAAAAATAACCGAATTTGTCATCAGAAGACCGGTTACCACCCTCCTGGTAGTTATCAGTCTCATATTTTTCGGCATAATGTCCCTTATTAATCAAAAGATGGAGCTTATGTCAAACATCGATGTTCCGGTAATCATCATCACCACAACCTTTAATGGAGCGTCTCCCGAAGATATCGATGAGCTTATATCAACCCCTATAGAAGAGGGAGTTTCAGTTCTTTCAGATGTAAAAACTGTTCAGTCCAGATCCTCGGAAAACTATGGTTTCACCATAGTACAGTATGAGTATGGTACTAATATAGACAAGGCTTATGATGAGCTGAAAAAGAAAATAGACCGGGTAAAGGTGGATTTTCCGGAGGGTGCCAAGGATCCTGATGTCCTTACCATGAATATTAACGAGCAGCCCTCCCTCAGCCTTTCTATAGAGAATCCTGCTCAGGATAATATGTATAACTATGTTGAAAATGATATTTCTCCTGAATTTGAAAGCCTTGGAACTGTAGCCAGTGTATCCCTTTCCGGCGGACAAAAGCAGTATGTGAGCATTGAGATAAAGCCGGATAAGCTCAGACAGTATAACCTCAGCATGTCTACCGTGGCATCTACCGTTGCAGCGGCGGATTTCTCGATGCCTGCCGGAACTACTTACGTAGGAACACAGAAGCTTTCTGTTTCCACAGGTGAAACCTATGATATGGTAAAAGCACTTGAGAGCATCCCCATCACAACAGGAAATGGAAATACGGTATATCTCAGTGATATTGCAAGGATAAACTTAAGCCTGAAGGATAGGGAAGCTATCGGAAGATACAATGGACAGGATACCATCATGCTGGATCTCACCAAGAAACAGAGTGAGTCTGCGGTTTCCATGTCTAATCAGGCTAAAAATCTTATCAAAGAGCTGGAATCAAGAGATGAGAACCTGAAAATCCGTATAATCGATGATGATGCCGACAGCATCAAGAGCTCTCTTACCTCCGTTTTTGAGACCATGGTCGCAGCCGTTATCATCTCCATGATCATAATCATTTTGTTCTTTGGAGACCTGAAGGCTTCTCTTATTGTAGGAACTTCCATCCCTCTGTCCATTCTTACTGCGCTTGTAGCCATGTGGGCAATGGGATATTCCCTTAATATGGTAACTATGTCAGCCCTGGTTCTCGGTGTAGGTATGATGGTTGATAACTCCATCGTTGTACTTGAAGCCTGCTTCAGGGCCATGGATAAGTATAGTACAGTAGGTTTAAAAACAAGACAGACTGCAGCCATTGAGTCTATACAAACTGTAGGTGAGTCGGTTCTTGGTTCAACTCTTACTACCTGCGTGGTTTTCCTTCCGCTTGGTTTCATGAAGGGACTCATGGGACAGTTCTTCGGACCCCTGGGTTTTACCATCGTGTTCTGTATGCTTTCATCCCTTATTTCGGCGGTTTCAATTGTGCCTCTCTGCTTTGTTATGTATAGGCCGAAGGAGAATAATCATGCTCCGGTACATAATATTATACAGAGAATGCAGGGAGCCTATCGCGTTATAATCGATAAGTTCCTTAACCATAGAGTTTTGGTGCTTATCATTTCAATAGCCATTTTCATCGCTTCACTGGGATTTTTGAAATACATCAAGGTTGAGATGATGCCGGCAACCGATAACGGTAAGCTGACCATCACCCTGAAAACAAGATCCGGTCTCAAGATAGATGAGATAGATAAGATGCTGCATCAGATAGAGGATGTGGTTTCTCAGGATCCGGATACCAAAAGCTACAGAGTATCCTCAGGCGGTTCAGGCATCCAGTCCATGTATTACGGAAGCAGTTCTACCGTCAATGTGGAGCTTATCAAGAAAAGGAGCATGAAGACAAAGGATAAGGCAACCTACTATCGGAAGCTTTTCGATGGTTTTCCGGATGCGGTGGTTTCTGTAAAGGCCGATAATTCCATGTCCAGCATGTCGACGGCAAAGGATACCTATGAAGTCATCATCCAGTCTTCAAATTACAAAAATCTGAAACAGGCCTCCAAGGAAATAGTGGAAGAGCTTCAGACAAGGAATGATATTACGTCAGTACACTCGTCTCTGGAGAATGCGGCACCCCTTGTCAAGATCCATGTGGATCCTATAAAGGCTAACGCAGAAGGCCTGACACCGCAGACCGTCGGAAATCTGCTTTACAATATGGTTTCCGGTAAGAAAGCCATGACTATGCGTATAGACGGACAGAACACCGATGTCACGGTTGAATATCCTAAGGATGAGTTTGATGATGTTGAAAAGATCAAGGATGTATTCCTGACAACTCCGAAGGGTACGGAGGTACAGCTTAAGGATATCAGCGATGTTGTATTTGAGGATTCACCTGCTTCAATTTCAAGAGAAAACAAAAAGTATAGGGCAACCATAACAGCAAACTATACCACTAATGCAGACAACAGGTCCAGAATGCGTATCAATGAAGAGGTTATCTCCAAGTATCTTACGAATGGTGTTACTATGGCCATAAATTCTTCCGATCAGTCACAGCAGGAAGAGTTTGCGTCCTTTGGAGGAGCGCTGGTTATCGCGGTTTTCCTTATCTGGGTAGTAATGGCAGCGCAGTTCGAGTCCATGAGATTCTCCTTCATGGTTATGACAACACTTCCTTTGGCACTTATCGGTTCCTTTGCACTTTTGTGGCTTACAGATGCATCTATCTCAATGGTATCACTTCTTGGATTTATGATGCTGGTTGGTACGGTTGTTAATAACGGTATCCTTTATGTAGATACCGTAAACCAGTACAGAATGGGTATGCCGAGGCGCCGTGCCCTTATAGAAGCCGGTGCAACTAGACTCCGACCTATCCTTATGACAACCCTCACCACCGTTCTTTCCATGATACCTATGGCTTTGGGTATCGGTGATAACGGTGAAATGATGAGAGGTCTTGCCATCGTAGACATAGGAGGTCTTACAGCCTCCACCATACTTGCCCTTCTGGTACTTCCTATTTACTATACCGTAATGGATAAGAAGAAAAAGAATGTAGATATGGAAGTTCCCAGTGCAGGATATATGGAAGGTAAGAATCCTCCAGAGTATTATCAGAAGAAGGCAGCCGAAGAATGGGAACGTTACGGCACACCTGATGATGATCCTACAGGTGATGAGGATTTTGAAGAGAAGCTGGAAGATAAAAGTGATTTTACCGAAGGCTTCCCGGACTGATTTGAAAAAGCACTGTTTCTACCATTGGTTTTGCGGATGGTACTGATTATCAAAGAAAATGATACTGTGATTCCAGAATTAGGCAGGAAACATTGATCAGGTTCAGTAAGAAAATATCCCGGAAAAGACTCTTTTTCGGGATATTTTTGAAAATGATCACCATGTGAGCAATGTCAGATCATGGCGGTTAATGAAGAGTATTTTAAATATGGGCAGAAACCGAGTATACAATACGGTTTTTGCAGAGGAGATTTTAAATGAAACTGAGTGGAAAAAAACTGGCTGCAGCCCTTGCGGGGGTAATGCTTATGGAGTCAATTGCTCCGGCTGCGGTGACAGCATTGGCAGCCCCAAAGGCTATCGTGGACAAAGCTCCCAAGCAGACCTCCTATGAAAGGGAAAGATCCGCAGAGGAGTGGGCTAAGTTAAGAGATAATGTACTCACCTGGGATGAGATAAGGGATCTTGTACACGAATACAATCCCACCGTATCCTCCCTCTGGATAAACTACAGGGATAATGACAACGGCGGAACCTATGACCTTACTTACGATGATGTTATCAACAACATAGAGACTACTTACTCGAATTCAATCGGAATCAGTGACGCACAGGATGCTTCTGCCGAGCTTACAAGAAAAACTGCACTTGCAAGCGTTGATACAACAATTCAGAATTCCGACAGAGAGATAGTGACAAAGGGCTATCAGAAAACTGAAGTACAGACAACCGAAGCCATAAAGCAGAAGATAATCGGTATATATACCTCAGAGCTTAACTCCAGACTTTATGAGATCACAGTCAATAATGACAGGAACCTTCTTGAGCAGGCACAGAGAAAACTTCAGGTCGGAACAGGAACCGAGCTTGATGTTCTGAAGGCAGAGAAGACTCTGAAGGACGATGAAACTGCACTTCAGAAAGCATTATCCGACCAGATAAAAAACAAGCAGACTGTGCTTGTAAACCTCGGATGGAAGTATGATGCGGAACCCATTATCTGTACAGTTCCGGAAGTTACGGATGAAATGATCAATTCAATCAACCTTCAGGAGGATATCTCCAAGGCCTACGGAAACAGCTACGTCCTCGCCATAGATGAAAAGAAGCTGGCATTGGCAGAAGGGGACGGTACCGCCAGCAGCGCTACCCTTACTCTGAGCAGCGATCAGAACCAGGTACAGTCAGACATGACTTCAGTTTACAATTCACTCCTGACGGCCCAGAACGAACTTCTGAAGCAGCAGCTTGATGAGATGAACCTTACAGAGACCCTGAATCAGGTGACGAGAGGCTACGCTGCCGGCTCCAACAGCGCAAGAGAGCTTGAGAACGCACAGTTTAATCTGGAAGCCTCCAAATTAAACACTGAGCTTAAGAAGTATGCACTTCAGTCAGCTTACTTTACTTACATATCTTACAGAGACGGTCTCGCCGGAACCGGAACCAACCAGACATCATAAAAAGCTGAGTTGACATATGTGGTAACCTTTAATCTCCTAAGATAGATAGGGGATGTTGAAAGGAAATATTGCCCTATTTCATTGAGCCGATTTGATTCAAGTTTATGTGACAGATGCAAAAAGGCTTCTACAGAGGTGAATTTATGAAGAGAAACAATATTGGGTTTGCAGCAGGCATTGCGTTGACTCTGGTTGTGATGTCCTGCAATGCAGCATTGGCGGCATCAGACCCTAAGCCCGGAACCAGAACCCTGGTGCCGGTGCATGACCCATATACCGAGCAGCAGAGTCTCACCGGAGTGGACTCCCAGGGACGCCCCAACGGTATGGACGATGTCACCTGGGCAAGGCTTCAGGATGATGTCATCGATTACGATGAAATAGAAAATCTGGTGGAGTACAGAAGCGTCATTGCTCAGCAGCAGTACGCCGCCATAGACAATATCGCCGTTGACATGAACACCATAGTGGACAGTCTGACCGGCTCCATAGAGGATTTAAACGGCGTTATAGCTGATCTTAAAGACAAAAAAAACAACACAAGCAATGCAGCCGAAAAGGAAGCCTATGATCAGTCCATAAAGACGATCAGTGCTATGATCAGCAGCAGTAAATCCACAGACACCCTGCATGTGGCAAAATCCGGCGCCGAAAGCGGTCTGACAAGCTCCGTAAACAAGATAAAAATGAATATGCATGGCAGCAAAGTATCCGTTATTACCGGCATGAACGCGGCATTTATCGGATATCAGTCACTTGCCGAACTTGAAAAAATGTATCAGAAGCAGGTGGACATGTACCAGACAGTTTATGATGCAACACTCAGGTCCCGGGCTGTCGGCATGGCTACGGATCTTCAGGTGAAAAAAGCTGAGGCCGATCTCAAATCCTTCACGATAAACCTTAACAAGAATAAGGAAAATATGCGGAGCATACGAGATAAGATGGCCCTGATCCTCGGCTGGAATTCCTCCAACTGTGCCAATGTCTCCATCGGTGCCATGCCCCCTTACGATCAGGGATACATCTACACCAGAAATCTGGATAACGACATAGCCGAGGCCCGGCTTCATAACGTTGCCTATGGTACAGCCCAGGGCACCGTAGACAAAAACATCACAGGCTACACAAAAACAGACATCAGCCGAAACGAAGCCCGTGAAAATCTCAATGTCTCCATGTCCGACCTCTACAACACCGTTATCAAAGCAGAAGCCGATAATGCAGCCGCCCAGGCAGGTTATGCCCTCGCGGCCAGACAAAAAGGCCAGGCCGAAAGAAGCTACGCCGTAGGGACAGTCGGGAACAGCGAATACTCCGCCGCCCTGGTCCAGTACATCGCCTCCGAAGCAAAGGCCAACATGTCCCAAATCACCGCCTCCGCCGCCGTCCTGAATTACCAGGCCGCTTTAAAAGGCTTTGTGTGATCTCCCTAAAAAACGAAATAATATTTCCATGAATCCACCGTTAGGTTCTCTTCAAAGAGAACCTGCACTGGTGGATTTATACTAATTTCCGGGATGCACCAGGGAATTAGTAAAAGTAAATTGCAAAAAAATGCAAGGGATGGGTGACTAGGCTTGCGAGTTGAAAGAACAGTGTGGCTGGAATGTCCGTGAACGACACACGTAAGTGTGATCGGGCACGGACATTCCAGCCACACTGTTCTTTCAATCTCGTGGGCCGTCGCCCGTCCCTTGCATTTTTTTGCTCACACCCTGTATTACAATACATATAGTCTGAATTTAGAGTATATTATTGAGCAAAACCTTGTGTTATACTCCTTGACATCGAATCTAAATAAGATTAAAATACAAAATAACACAAAACATATGTTTTACGGAGGACAAACATGGCAAAGACCACAAAAACCCCGGTTAACTTTAACCAGGATCACGAAGAAAAATTAAAAGCACTGGACGTTGCTTTAACACAGATAGAGAAGAATTTCGGAAAAGGCTCCATTATGAAGCTCGGAGATTCCGCTGCCAGTCTCAATGTAGAAACCGTACCTACAGGTTCCCTTTCTCTTGATATAGCACTCGGAGCAGGCGGATTCCCTAAAGGAAGAATCATAGAGATCTACGGACCCGAATCTTCAGGTAAAACAACACTTGCACTTCATGCAGTATCAGAAATACAGAAGAGAGGCGGAATCGCAGGCTTCATCGATGCAGAGCATGCTCTGGATCCGAAGTATGCCCAGGATATCGGAGTAGATATTGATAACCTTTATATTTCACAGCCGGATTCAGGAGAACAGGCCCTTGAGATTGCCGAGACCATGGTAAGATCAGGCGCCATGGACATCCTTGTAATCGACTCGGTAGCAGCACTTGTACCAAAGGCAGAGATAGACGGAGAGATGGGAGATTCCCACGTGGGCCTT
>JAGAXP010000173.1 GCA_017940955.1 Oribacterium sp. | reverse complement strand
AGCGGTTGTAGTTTCCTCAGTTTCAGCAGAAACGTTATCGGCGTCTGCATTGGCAATCTCTGTACCTTCAGCAGTTGTCTCTTCTGCAGGAGCTTCTGTCTCAACCTCCTGAACCTCTGCTGCGGTTGTCTCATCAGCTACTGTTGTCTCATCAGCTACTGTTGTTTCTTCTGTAACTGCTGTAACAGCTGCTGTTGTTGTTGTTTCGGCAACTGTGGTTTCAGCTGCGGTTGTTTCTTCTGTAGACTTATTGGTGCCTGCCTCAGCAACGATCTTCTTGAGAGCGGCTTCTCTTCCGTCAACCTCTACCTTGTCGTAGGTTACGCCGTCAACCTTCAGGGTGAACCTTACGGTACCGTCGGAAGAATTCACAAACATGAATGTGATCTTCTCGTTTCCTGTAAGCTCGTAATCTGAGTTGTCGCCGATTTCCTGCTCGGGTTCGATGTAGTAAGCATCCTCGCCGCCGTTTACAAGTGTGTCAACATTGGATGCCGGCTCGTAAAGGATGATGTCCTTATCTGTACCATAGCGGAACTCTACATTCTTCGACTCTGTGGAATCTTCTCTTGTGATCTCACTTGGAGATGCTGTAAGGTCTACCTTCGCCATCTTGGCATCTTTCTGTACGAAGATGCGGAGCTCGGCGTCCTCACCGGAAAGTGTGTCCACAACTGACTCAGGAGCGTCTACTACGTAAAGGCCCGGATTCTCGTTGAAGAATGCCTCATATTCTCTTAATGCTTTCTGATTGTCTCCGGTTGCTGCCAGATAATCCTGAGCGTCGAAAAGACGGTTCTCGCGGATCGCTGTAAGAGCAGCTTCCTTCAGCTCATCACTCACAAGCTCAAGTGTGATCTTTTTATGTACAAGTCCGGTAACGGAAGCACTTGATTCTGTAACTTCCTCCTCGACATTGTCAGCAAAGGCCGGAGCCTGTACTGCTGTGACTACCATGCTGGCAGTAAGCAATGTCGCGATTCCCTTCTTGAATATTTTCTTTATTGAGTAATTGGTTTTCTTCATAAACTACACCCTCTAAATTAAGCCGTCTCTTGGTTTAATTATTTTATGCGGTGAATTTAGCAAAACAGGTATTAACATTTCACTTAAAAATGAAGTGATTTTTTCGTAAAAAGTTATTTTTTATTAATAATTGGTGGTTAGGATTTAATTTTAAAAACTTAAATACGTGCAGTTTTTGTTGATTTTTAATATATTCTGATAAATAGTGAAGTAATTGAGGAATAAAACTGGTTTACTTTTGGTTTACTATGTAAGGAAAGTGTAGTTTAGGATGATAAAAAGAATATAAATTTTATGAATTTGGATTTTATGAAAATTATATTTAATATTTGGATTTTGGGGGTGGATTTAAGAATCTGGAAGGGATGGACTGGGATGAAACTTAAAAATTGATGGTTTTCTTCTAATAATAATAAAGTGCCACCGGGAACGGTTCTCTCCGGCGAGAACCGTCCCCGGTGGATATGGTCTGAAAACAGACCATATGAAACCCGGTCCGGCTGTGGTATGCTTCTAATATGGAACAGTTAACAGGATTGGGGAAAGCCATAGTGGCTGCGGACCCCGACAAGAACAAAAGGAGAAAATACATGAACATTCTTGAGGCTACAATTGCCATGCTGGAATCTATGCCAGATGAAGACATTAGCAAAGTTTATAAATATACCAGAAAGCTATTTGAAGAAATCAAACCCGAAAATCCATTTGGACCATTAACTAAAGAGCAGGTCCTGACTGATCTGGCCATATCGAGAGAGGAATTCGAACAGGGCAAAAGCCTGGATGCGCGTGAAGCGATAATGGAGATGCGGAGATCACATGGATTCATATAAAACACATATTACTCCGAAAGCTCAAGAGTTATTAAACCGATACATAGATTATATCCAGTACACTCTTTCTGATGAACAGGGTGCGGATGCAGTTCTTTTGGATGCATTAGAGACTATAGATATTCTTGAAATGGTTGCCGGCAGTATGACATTTTGCGAAAGTGAAGAGCTACGAAATCCTGGTTACCATAAAATTCTATTTCAAAGGCATGACTATGTAATGATATATAGAATAATCGGAGATATTGCATCTGATGCTATATATCATCAGATGCAGGACTATGAAATAATCTTCATGAAAGAGTTAGGGCTCGATTAATACGACCATCGGGGACGGTTCTCACCGACGAGAACCGTCCCCGATGGTCATGTTAGATAGCGACCATATCTTATAGATTTGATCTTCTTATGATTGTGATAACCTTACCCATTATTTCATTTTTCTTCACTGCGCCAAAATACCGGCTGTCCTTTGCTCCGTTTCTGTAGTCGCATAAGATGAAGTACTCATCCTCCGCAAGTTGGAGTGGATACTGAACGTATTCCTCATACTTTGGTGTGCTGTAGAATATATCGCTTTCGATCATCGTACTGTCGTTGATCTTAAGTGTTGAATCGTCAGTAACTTCAACCTTATCTCCGCCCTTTGCCACGATCCTTCCCGTGTAGGTCTTTCCGTCTTTATGGATAACCACCACATCATCGGAATTGATTCGTGTCTCAAGCCGGTAGAAAAGCATCAGGTCTCCGGCACTTATTCTTGGTTTCATATCATCATTTGCCATAGGCTGCAATCCGAAGATGATCCAGAACATGATATATATCATGATGATCATCACGAGAAGTCTTGAGAAAAATGACTTTATATCACTTATCTGGCTAAGCCTTCTCCGCCTCTTTCTTATCGCCTGCTCTACAGGACCTCCTTTGGCTTGTGAACTATTTCCCGGAGAACCTTTTTTCTGGCTCATATTGTTCCTCCTCTATATACGCTTTTTTGCCGTTAATCTCTGACATACAGATGCAGATCTCTGATCGGCTCCCTCTTAAATGTGTATTCCATTCTATATGATAACAATTAATGCTCAGATTGTATATCATCTAAAAACGCAGTGTCAATGACACTATCTTAGCACAAACTGTTACTAAACTGTCGTGTTTTTCTCAGATAAGAAGGGGGAGAAGTTTGAGCCTGTGAGACTGAGACTCCCGTAAATTCATAGTTTATTGAAGCCGGGAACAACGTTTTTATAACCATCGGGGACGGTTCTCGCCGGCGAGAACCGTCCCCGATGGTTATATTCCGCATACGTATGATTGCTATTGTAATACGATAGTGGTATAATCAAAGATGATTTAAGGAGGTATACTAATGGCACTATCTACTCTGACTGCTCGTGTCGATGAACGCGATAAAGCTGATTTTGATTCCTTTTGTTCTTCTGTTGGTCTTACTTCGTCAGCAGCTATTAATATCTATGTAAAAGCCGTTTTAAGGGAAAAGCGTATTCCCTTTGACATTAAACAAGGTGACCCCTTCTATGACCCGGTTAATCAGGCATACATTTTAAAGTCTGTAAAAGAGTTACGTGAAGGCAAAGGTACTGTACATGAACTGATCGAGGATGACAATGAGTGAAAAGATATGGTCTGAAAACAGACCATATGAAACTCTGTCCGGCTATGGTATGCTTCTAAAGTCTGGTAGACATTCAACGATTATAATCTTGAAATTCATTCAGAATGATCATTCCCGATAATATAAATTTCATTATCAGCTTTGCGCAGAACTGATATATAATCAAGGCGAGAGGTTCATATCTTTCTCGCTGTACTTTAGGAGTGGATATGGAACAATTTACAGGATTGGGGAAAGCCATAGTGGCTGCAGACCCCGACAAGATCCGGCTGGATATGACGGTGAAAAATATCCTTGCGTACAAACCTTTGCTTGCAAGGATTTTCAAAGAAGTCGTATCCGAGTGCCGGGATATGAATTATGACGAGATTGAGGCCTGTATAGAAGGTGATGTTCTCGTAAGTAAGGTTTATGTTGACAGCGGGCTCACCAATGCAGGTGAACGTATAGATGGACTGAATACAGAAGCGTATTTGAACGAAGAAGGTCTGGACAGATACGATATACGTACGTATCTTAGGCTGCCCGGCAATGGAGATTCAGAGTATATTAAACTCATCATAAATCTTGAAGCCCAGAATGAAGATAAACCCGGATATGATTTACCGCTGAGAGCCTTATTCTATTGCTGCCGCATGATCTCGGCACAGCAGGGAGTTGAGTTCACTACAGACAGTGACGATCCCGTAAAGTATGGGAATATCAAAAAGGTATACTCTATCTGGCTTTGCACCGGAGCAGCTCAGACCAGAGCGAATTCAATTGAAGTTTATAAAATTGACAGAAGTTTTTTGTTTGGTAGTAATTCAGATGATCCGAAGTATGATATTCTCAATGCGATCATCATCTATATCAGTAAAAAACATGACCACGAGAATTCCGAGAATGAAATGATTCGAATGCTTACAGATCTGTTTGATAAACGGATCAATGGAGCCGAAAAGGTTATGAAACTAAAGTCAGTTTATGGTCTTAAAATAACAAGAGAAGTTGAAAGTGAGGTGAAAGGTTTGTGTACTTATGCAGATGCTATTGAAAATGAAGGTATTGATAAAGGAGTGAAAAAAACGCTAACAAGGCAAATATGCCGTAAACTTCGTAAAGGTAAAGACCTTGCTCAGATTGCAGATGAACTCGAAGAAGATGAGTCAAGAATCAAAACATTATTTGACACCGCATCAGATTTTGCACCCAACTATGACGAAGATAAAGTTATAAAAGCAATATTTGGATAGTCAGAGCGCATATCACCCTTAACCGTTAATTAATGTTGACATGATACATATGACCATCGGGGACGGTTCTCGCCGGCGAAAACCGTCCCCGATGGATATAGTCTGAAAACAGACCATATGAAACTCTGTCCGGCTATGGTATGCTTCTAAAGTCTGGTAGACATTCTAAGGTTATAAAGGGGAGAATTCTTAAAAGTTGCTAAAGGAAAATGTTTAGATTTCATATCAAAAATAATAGATGGTATAATGAACATGCAAGGAGGATTAGCTCTATGGCAATAGAAGTAGTAAAAACACCTGCTCAAAATTTTGGCAAACCTTCAATGACAGAAGCTGCGTCTTCATGTATCAGATACTGTGATATAGTTAAAAAAGAGCTGCCCGGATGGGCAGCTCTTCTTCTCAGCTTGATTTTACGATTTTCCAGCGGTTGTTATAAAGTGAATCGCCTGCAGGTCCCAGGTAGTGATAGAACTCTGAGGTTTTGAGGAGTTCTGAAGTGTCCGGGAAGACTGCTTCGTTTTCCAGGTACTCTTCGTCAAGGAGGTCCATGGCGCCGACATTGGGAGTTGAGTAGGTGATGTACTCAAAGTTCTGAGCTGCCACGTCAGGTCTGCAGAGGAAGTCGATCCACTTTTCGGCATACTCTTTGTTGCGGGCGTTCTTCGGGATAACCCAGGCGTCGATCCAGAGGTTGGTTCCCTCCTCAGGGATACAGTACTCAACATCGATTCCGGAGCCGTCAAGCTCGTCCTGAATATAGAGAATCTCTCCGGAGTAGATAACTCCGACGGCCGCTTCTTCGCCGATCATCTTGTCTCTGACCTGATCGATTACATAGGCCTGCACGATGGGCTTCTGGTCAATGAGATCCTGCATCGCCTTGTCAAGCTCCCCGGGATTCTCGGTATTGCAGCTGTAGCCGTTCTTCTTGAGGGCTACCATGAAGGCATCCCGGACTGAGTCCTGCATGAGGATCTCGTTCTTGAGGGCCGGGTTCCAGAGATCAGACCACTTTGTGGGGTAAGGAACTCCAAGCTCGTCAAGCATCCTGGTGTTATAAAGGATTCCTACTGTTCCCCAGGTGTAGGGCACTGCATATTTGTTTCCCGGGTCGAACTGGGAAGCCATCTTCATGTAGTCTTCGCCGATGTACTGAAGGTTCGGTATCTTCTCAGGATCAAACTCCTGAAGAAGGTTGTTCTCGATCATCTTCTCGATCATGTAATCCGAAGGGCAGACACAATCGTAGATAACTCCACCTGCCTCGATGACCGGATACATTTCCTCCAGGGTCTCGAACACATCGTAGACAACATTGATACCGGTCTCTGCCTCGAACTGATCGATGAGCTCGGGATCGATATACTCTCCGGCATTATAAACATATAAGGTTTTTGATGCCGGTGTCGGTATCTCTTCTATATCTTTTTCGGTGCTGCCGCAGCCTGCAGTAACAGCGGAAATCCCCGCAGACATAAGAAGAACTGCTGCACCTGCGGCAAAACGCCGCCTGTACTGTTTTAATGCTTTTTTCATTTAGCTTTTCTCCCTGAATTCCCGGAAGTCACTCTCCTGTGTTTCGATTTTCAAAATGCGGCACTGCATCTCTTCATGAAGCACTCTGAAGGCTTTTTTCTTATTTAAACCGGTCACGTGACTTAAATTCATCCGGGATCCCCTTAAATCCATCAAAGACCTCAATTTTCCTTGCTCTTTTTCTTCTCCAGCCACTCCGGCGCATAATTTCCCATGATGAGGATGATGAACACCGTCACAAAGATGACCGTGGACAGCGCATACATGGTGGGGCTGATGCCCTTTCGTACCTGGCTGTAAACCAGCGTCGAGATGGTGTCGATTCCCGCACCTCTCGTGAAGTGGGTAATGATAAAGTCATCAAGACTCATGGTGAAGGCCAGCATAAATCCGGAGGTGACACCCGGCATAAGCTCCGGCAGCACCACCTTGAAAAAGGCCTGTGTGGGTGTTGCACCGAGGTCAAGCGCCGCCTCATAGGTATCCTTGCTGGACTGTCTGACCTTAGGCATTACACTGAGAATTACGTAAGGCAGGTTGAAGGTAATGTGGGCGATCAGTATGGTGTGGAAGCCCAGGGATATCCTGAAGGCTATGAAGCACAGCATCAGAGAGATACCCGTAACGATGTCGGCATTGAGCATAGGGATATTGGTAATGCTCATGATGGTGTTCCTGGACCAGGACTTCATGTTGTTAATGCCTATGGCCGCGATGGTACCAAGCACTGTTGCGATAAGTGCCGACAGGAACGCAATGATGATAGTGTTTCTGAGGGCAGCCATAATGGTCTCGTCCGACCACATTTCCATGTACCAGTCGGTGGTGAAGCCGGACCACTTGGCGCGGGAACGGCCGCTGTTAAAGGAAAGAACAATCAGGGTCGCGATGGGGGCGTACATAAAAAGCACGATGATGGCGAGGTAGCAGTCGGAGGCAAATTTCTTTAACTTGTCCATCACATGATACCTCCTCTTTCCGAATCTTTATGGTCATCGAAGTGGTTAACGATAAGCATTGACACGATGACGAATATCATGAGCACGAGACTCAGTCCCGAGCCCTGATGCCAGTCGGAGTCCTGCATGAACTCCTGCTCGATGACATTACCGATAAGGTAGATCTTGCCGCCGCCAAGCATGTTGGAGATGGCGAAGGTTGTGAGAGCCGGTACAAATACCATGGTGACTCCGGAAACGATGCCCGGGACAGACAGCGGAAGTATGATCTTCGTGAGGGTCTGCCAGAAGCTTGCCCCAAGGTCATAGGCCGCGTTGATGGTATTGTCATCGATTTTCATGAGTGCGTTGTAAAGCGGCAATATCATGAAAGGAAGGAAGTCGTAAACCATTCCGATCATGACTGCTGCTGTTGTGTTGATGAGGTGCTGCTCCGGGAGGTGAAGGGTTGTCAGTATTCCGTTGATAACTCCTTTTCTCTCCAGGAGTGTCTGCCATGCCAGGATTCTGAGAAGTGAGTTCATCCACATGGGGAGGATGAATATGAACACAATGAAGGAGCCCCGGCTGAACTTGTTTTCACGAAGGATCATGGCCAGGGGGAATGCTATCAGGAAGCAAACTATCGTGCTGGCTGCAGAAAGCATCAGCGCCCTGTACAGTGGCCTGTAGTTTTCCCAGCGGCAGATCTCCATGAGATTGCTCAGGGTGAAAACATTAACATCATTTGTAAAACCGTAATACAGGATGGTGAGCAGCGGGATCACGATGAATCCGACGATCCACACTACGTAGGGTCCCGCAAGATATCTGGAGGATTTGTTATTCAATGTCCATCGCCTCCTCATCCTCAGATTCCGGCTTGTTCATGATCTGAATGTTGGAGGGCTTCACGTAGAGGCCGACCTTGGTGCCGGGCTCGCGAAGCTCTGTGGAATGGATGAGCCACTCGTAGCCGTCAGGTGTGGTGCACTCCATCTCGTACATTTCGCCCTTGAAGATGACGTGGGTCATTTCGCCGTGAAGGATTGCCCTTGGATCATCTTCATCAAGAAGCTCCACGTCCTCGGGTCGGATAACAACGTCCACTGGCTTGTTGTTGCCGAAGCCGGCGTCGATGCACTTGAATACTTTGCCAAGGATGCGAACGGAATAGTCCTCGATCATGGTGCCGGCCAGGATGTTGGAATCACCGATGAAGTCTGCAACAAAGGCATTCTCAGGCTCATTGTAGATCTGCTCAGGGCTTCCGGCCTGCTGGATGTAGCCCTGGTTCATGACTACCACGTAGTCTGACATGGTGAGGGCTTCTTCCTGGTCGTGAGTTACATATATGAAGGTGATTCCCAGCTCGTTCTTGAGTCTTATGAGCTCGTACTGCATTTCCTGGCGGAGCTTAAGATCCAGGGCGCCCAGGGGCTCATCCAGAAGGAGGAGTCGCGGCTCATTTACTATGGCGCGGGCGATGGCGATTCGCTGCTGCTGTCCGCCGGAAAGGGAGTCGATGCGGCGCTTCTCAAAGCCGTCAAGGTTTACGAGCTTCAGGGCATATTTGATCTTGTCTTTTATATAGGAATCGGATTTTTTCTTTATACGGAGTCCGAAGGCAATGTTTTCTTCGATGCTCATGTGCGGGAAGAGAGCATACTTCTGGAAAACCGTGTTGAGCTGGCGCTGGTTGGCGGGAAGATTTGTGATGTCCTGTCCGTCGAAAAGGACACTTCCTTTGTCGGGCTTCTCGAATCCGCCGATGATACGGAGTGTTGTGGTCTTTCCGCAGCCTGAGGGGCCCAGCAGCGTTACGAAGCTGTTCTCATGGATGTCCAGGGACAGGTCATCCAGGATGATCGTTCCGTCGTAGGCTTTAGTAATGTTTTTTAATTCCAAAAGATTTCTGCTCAAAGCTTTGTCCTCCCCATATAGATAAATCGGTACCCGTGTAAGCATTGACATCGTGCAGGAGAATTATTCCGTTCTCCCACTCATTCACGGAACGCCGGTGGCGGCTTGTTTACTGCTTTCCGGCAGCAAATCCATGACATCGAAAAAGGCCGGAGTCCTTTTAGACTCCAGCCTGTATAACGATCGATTCCGAAAATGATCACCTGCACCCCGCAGGTTCTTTTTATAGAAGAGTCTCATTAAACCGCTATTCTTATAGGTTTAATATCGTTTCAAATGCAAAAATGTATAATATGCATTTTCACTTCTCTTCGGTATTTTGTTTCCGTTTCGTCTACTCAGAGTGCTTACAAAGGCAACCCTATTGATCGTTTCACAAGATGGAGCATTTACTCCGTTCAGCAGTTAATCTCAACACCCGCACTCTCGCCATATTAAGTGCCGGGCATCCTGATTATCGGCAATGCCTTATAAGATACCGCTAAATACTTATAAAATTTGAGTCCTCCTGACCTTTCTAATCAGGGCCCATCTTTCATGTATCCAGTCCCCCCGGGAACCTTTGCATGCCACAGGCTACTCAATCAATAAAATCATTTGTAAAACATCTCTGTTTCACGCATTTTCAATCAGATACTAACAGTAAAAAGATGTATCGTCAACGGGATTTTTAATCATCGGGGAATATAGTCGGAATTCAGACAATATGCTTACCAACCTAGACTATGCTATACTCTCAGAGTTGCCGCCCCTACATCAGGCAAAGAAAGGGGGTGTTGTGTTGGAAAAATTAGTATCATTTCTAATCTCCGTCATGGCAAGTGTGTTTGCCTACTACATTTGCAAATGGCTCGACGGAGATGACAACGGCAATGAGCCTAAGGTCTAAGCCACCTTGCAAAAACGGAATAGAAAAAGCTAGGAGTTGCCCCTCCTGGCTTTTTTGTTGTGTTGTTGAAAAACTAGTTTCATTTCTTCGCCTAAAATTATTCTAGGCTCAACTTCAACAAATGTCAAACAAAAATTTAATCCTTCTTATTTCTTGCATGCTTCGCCAATATTGCTTTCTGGACTTCGTTGAGTTTCAGCCTATCAAGCTCGGCGCGTCTTTCATCAAGTTCCTTATGTCCTACATGGTCGCAATGACCTAGCTGAGCCTCGGAACATCCGGCACAGGTTCCGTATTTTTTGTAGTCTTTATAAAGCTTCCTGATAACAAAGACTGTGACTAAAACCAGTATTGCAATAACTATAAAATCTGCCATATATGACCTTTCCTTCTATATACGGGATATCCCTCGAGATTGGTTCCAATGCCATTCAGATAATGGGACTCCCTGCCGATCTTATCCACCGGTACTATCCGGTATTCTCCGACATTTAGTTCTTTGTTGTAAGTCCAAGGATTCGGTATCCCTCAGGGTCTATGGTCTCATGAAGGGCCGCCAAGAGATCACTGACGCTTTCAGACTTACTGAGTGTGAAATTTGCGTTTCCGGATTCGTGAGATGCTGTAACGTTCTTTGCATCCGGGATGGCCTTTCTGATGGCATCCTTTATGTGTATCTCACACATTCCGCACATCATTCCATCTATAGTCACGGTAATTCTGTCTCCGGACCGGCATATACTGTCCATGTCCTGGGGATCCTTCGGTGCAACCGGTTTTTGAAAAAAACTGATCAGTATCCTGACTCCAATTATAAACAGAATTCCTAATATGAAAAGAACAATCATATCTGTCTGATTTACAGTAATGTTTGAATTCATTTATATCCTATCCCAATCTGTCAAAAGCAGGCCGAAGCCTAAGCTCCGACCTGTTTTTATAAAGAAATGTCACTTTTTACCAGTCTAACTTAATACCGGGTATCTCCGCTTTACGCTGCTGCTGCCGGTGATACACCTAAAGGCACCTTTCTGGCATTTGGATCCGGTCTGAAGAGCATATACAGATAACCTGCAAGAACTACAACTGCTGCAATTGTGAATACGCTGAAAGGAACCTGACCAACCATGAATCCGATGAGCTGGTAGATCATGAGGCAGATAAGGTAAGCATTGATATTCTGGAATGCGATGGCGAACCAGAACCACCTTTTGCTGTTCATTTCCTTTGCCATGGAAGCGATGGCTGCAAGGCAAGGTGAATCGAAAAGGTTGAAGATAAGGAATGAAACTGCTGCCATGCTGCATGGGAAGAATGCCTGGAATGCAACATTCATAGCTTCATCATACTCCTCAAGCTCTTCTCCGAGAGAGGATACAACTGAAAGTGTGGTTACGAGACCTTCCTTAGCTACGAAACCTGAAAGTGATGCTGCAACTGCCTGCCAGCTGCCGAAACCTACAGGAACAAACATCCATGCGAAAGCATTACCGATAGCTGCAAGGAAAGAGCTCTCAACATCCTCTACAAGCATAAATGTTCCGTCCACGATACCGAAGGCTCCCAGGAACCACATGACTGCACAGCAGAGGAAAAGGATGGTTCCGGCCTTCTTTAAGAATGCCCATACTCTCTCCCAAACGTGGAGGAATACATTCTTCGCGGTCGGGATGTGGTAGGCGGGAAGCTCCATTACGAATGGTGCAGGGTCGCCTGCGAACATGCGGGTCTTCTTCATGATGATGCACATGATGATGACCATTGCGATTCCGCCGAAGTAAACTGCCGGTGCGAACCACCATGCTCCGCCCATGAGGTAGCCGGCGATAACAGCGATTACCGGAAGCTTAGCGCCGCAGGGGATTGAGGTTGTTGTGATCATTGTCATTCGACGATCCTTCTCTTCCTCGATGGTACGTGTTGCCATGATACCGGGAACACCGCAGCCGGATGAGATAAGGAACGGGATGAAAGACTTTCCGGAGAGACCGAATCTTCTGAAAAGTCTGTCCATGATGAATGCCACTCTCGCCATGTATCCGCAATCCTCAAGGATGGTGAGAAAGAAGAATACGATGGCCATCTGAGGCGCAAATCCGATAGGTGCACCAAGGCCGCCGATGATACCGTCTACCACCAGGGAGATTACCCAATCGGAAGCGCCGGCATTTGTAAGAAGGTTCTCGAAGAACGGCTGTATCCATTCACCCACCAGCACATCATTGGTCCAATCGGTAACGATGGTTCCAAGGGTTGTTACGGAAACGTAGTAAACCAGGAACATTACCACTACGAAGATAGGAAGTGCAAGGATACGGTTTGTAACGATCTGATCGATCTTGTCTGAAAGTGAAAGCTCACCCGGCTTTCTCTTCTTGACTACCGCGCCGTCAACCAGCTTCTTGATATAGGTATATCTCTGGTTTGTGATGATGGACTCAGCATCGTCATCAAGCTCGCTCTCACATTCTGCTATATGCTTCTCGATATCCTTCTTTGTATTTTCATCGAGCTTCAGCTGCTCCAGTGCTACGGAGTCACGCTCAAATACCTTGACCGCAAACCAGCGGAGATTATTTTCAGCCACCTTGCCCTCAAGGTGTTCCTCAATGTGAGCAAGAGTATGCTCAGTGGAACCCTCAAATACCGAAGGAAGCGGCATCTTCTTTCCTTCCTTTGCCGCCTCAATGCAGAGCTTTGCGGCTTCATCTATGCCTTCGCCTCTCAGAGCCGAAATCTCGATGAACTTGCAGCCAAGCTCCTTGGAAAGCTTCTCGATATCTACTCTGTCACCGTTCTTACGGACAACATCCATCATATTTACAGCAATGACCATGGGAAGCCCGATCTCTACAAGCTGGGTTGTGAGGTAAAGGTTTCTCTCGATGTTTGTTCCGTCAATGATATTGAGGATTACGTCAGGCTTGTCCTTAACGAGGTAATTACGGGAAACAACTTCCTCAAGTGTATATGGGGAAAGGGAATAGATTCCCGGAAGATCCTGGATAGTGACCTCACGGTTTCCTTTTAATTTACCTTCCTTCTTTTCTACAGTAACGCCCGGCCAGTTACCTACATACTGATTGCTTCCTGTTAAAGCATTGAACAGTGTAGTCTTGCCGCAGTTAGGATTACCGGCTAATGCAACCTTGATTTCCATATTTTTTCTCCTTTATGTCTGTCTCTTTCCGATGCTAATGTCTCGGTCCGGCTTACGCCATCAGCGATACACAAAACATGATTAGCTGTGTCATCACCTACCGATTCCAATATCTCTATCCGAATCAAGCCATTTCGAGAATATCGGCGTCGTCCTTTCTGATCGAGAGCTCGTAGCCCCTCACAGTAATCTCGATAGGATCACCCAGTGGTGCAACCTTACGAACCTGAATCTCGGTTCCCTTTGTGATGCCCATGTCCATGATCCTTCTCTTGAGAGCTCCCTCTCCGTGGATCTTCAGGACTGTTGATGACTGTCCAACAGGAATGTCTCTTAGTGTTTTCATTAAACTTCCCCCTTTTGAATCTATGATAAAGTTAGTCGTGATTACCTTTTGTTAGTATCTGCTAACCTATATCGCTTAAAAAAAACGGTTATCCAACCGCTTGATAAACCAAAGTCCCAGATCATGACGTCCTCACCGTGAGGATATCCTACTTCCGACCGTCCGATCAATCGACCATGATCTTTGAAGCCATCTGACTTGTTATGCCAAGTCTGGTCTCCTTGATGTTGACTATCAGATTTCCGTCTCCTGTGTCTGAAATCACCTCCACCTGCTCTCCCGGGACAAATCCGAGATCAGCAAGATGCTGCTTCATGTCTTCCTTTCCGGTTACACGTGCGATCAGATGTTTACCGCCGGCTCCGGCCATAGATAATGGTAACATATAACCCCCCTGTCAATTAACACGATCCATGACACTTTACTTTAATAAATTACGTGTTAAAATTAGCATTAACTAACTCCAAAGTCAATAGTCACGACTAACTAAAGTTAGCAGTTCCTAATTGTAAAATTTATATATTTTATAAAATTTTTATAAATTGAAAGGTGGTAACTATGAAAGCTTACGAAACCCACGAATCTTCTGAGAATTATCTGGAAAGTATCCTGATGCTTTCCATGGATCATCAGGTGGTTCGTTCCATCGACATCGCAAACATGCTGGGTTTTTCCAAGCCTTCCGTGTCTGTGGCCATGAAGCGTCTTCGTGAAGAGGGGATGATCGTTGTTGATGATAACGGATACATTACCCTTACAGATGCAGGCATGGCTATCGCCAAGGGAACCTACGAGAAGCATGTTGTCATTACAAATCTTCTTGTGGACATGGGTGTGAATGCCTACACCGCAGGTCAGGACGCCTGCCGCATCGAGCACGTGCTGAGTCCGGAGACATTTGCCCGCATAAAGGAGCACTACCTGAAGTGTCACCCGGAAGGAATTCCGGAGCTTGATACAATCATGGAGTTCCAGCAGAGGAAGCCATTCTTTAATAAGTGAGCATAAAAACAGGCTATCTCCTTGAGCCACCGGGGACGTTTCACGGTGCTACAGTCACTTTTAAACCTGATTCACGATTTCTCCCGCTTCAAAAGTCGCATGGCGTTTAAGATGCAAATAACCGAGACGCCGACATCGCCGAAGACAGCGGCCCACATGTTGGCGATGCCGAGGGCGCCAAGGATCAGAACCACCAGCTTTACGATGAGGGCAAAGATGATATTCTGCATTGCGATGCTTACTGTGCGGCGTGCGATGCGGATGGTAACAGGTATCTTTCTCAGGTCATCATCCATGATGACAACGTCTGCAGCATCTATGGCTGCGTCGGAACCGATGGAACCCATGGCGATTCCGATGTCGGCTCTTGCAAGAACAGGAGCGTCATTGATTCCGTCTCCTATAAAGGCAAGTTCCGCCTTGACCTCCTTGTGTTCCTTCATGTCCAAAGCTCCGATGAGTTCTTCAACTTTCGAAACCTTATCCTGGGGAAGCAGCTCTGCAAAAGTCCGGTCAACGCCCAGCTCTTTTCCGACAGCTTCTCCCACTTCTTTTCTGTCGCCGGTGAGCATGACAATGCTCTCAACTCCGGCATTTTTCATTTCGCGGATAGCTTCTTTTGCCTCCGGTTTTATTTCGTCTTTGATCAGAATGGCACCGAGATATCTGACACCCTCGCCTTCCGATAGTGCAACATGGGAAACGGTAGCTGACGGGTCGTTGACCCCGGCATAAGTGACCCCGATGGAGTCCATGAGCTTATCGTTTCCGATGTAGATCTTTTTCCCTTCGGCGGTGGCCACCAGACCCCGGCCGGTAACATTATCAACATCTGTCACGAGATTGGTGTTTAATGTTAACTCCGGCAGTTCCTCGCTGAGCTCTTCACGAATGGACTTCGCGATGGGATGGTTGCTCATGCCTTCGGCAAGGGCTGCTGCCTTCAGAACCTCGGTGCGGTCAACGCCTGCTGCCGTCTCGACACCGGTAACCTTGAAGTTTCCTTTTGTGAGGGTTCCGGTTTTATCGGAAACTACGGTGTTGAGCTTTGCGAGAAGCTCAAGGTAGTTGGAGCCCTTTATGAGGACTCCGCTTGCGCTGGCGGCTCCGATTCCCCCGAAGAAGGAAAGCGGAATGGAGATCACGAGAGCGCAGGGACAGGACACAACCAGGAAGGTGCAGGCGCGGTAGAACCAGGTTGCGGGATCATGGGTGATCAGCGACGGCACTACCGCAAGGGCGATGGCGGAATACACAACGATAGGGGTGTAAACCCGCGCGAATCTGGTGATGAAATTCTCGGTTTTCGACTTCTTTTCGGAAGCATTCTCAACCAGCTCCAGAATCTTCGTAACCGTAGAATCCTCGAAGGCTTTTGTCGCCTTTACCTTCAGAAGACCGTCACCGTTGATGCATCCGGAAATGATCTGGTCGCCCTTTCTGACGCTTCGTGGCACGGGCTCTCCCGTCAATGCCGCGGTATTCACAAGTGACTCTCCGCTCAGCACTTCGCCGTCCACCGGTATCTTGTCACCGGCCCGGATGATGAGAACATCCCCGACTTCCACATCGTCCGGGTCGATGGTCTCAATGCTTCCGTCCTCCCGTTCCACGTGAGCCTCCTCCGGAACTATCTCCATAAGATGGGAAATGCTTCTTCTGGACTTTCCAACTGCATACTTCTGGAACCACTCACCCACCTGATAGAAAACCATTACTGCTACGGCTTCGGAATTTTCCCCTGTGACAAATGCTCCCGCCGTGGCGATAGTCATGAGCAGGGACTCATCCATTGGCTGCCGGTTTTTGATTCCGAGAAGCGCTTTCTTCACAACCGGATAGCCGCTCATGAGATATGGGATGAGGTAAAGGACGAAGCTGTACAGCTTGTTCCCGAAAATCACCGGGCAAATGCCGGTCTTATCAACTATGAGCATCAGGAAAAACACCGCGATGCCCGCGAGGATTTTATTCAGTTCCTTTTTCAGTTTCTTTTCCATAGGTCAGTAATTCCTCTATACAACTACCGGAGACGGTTCTGAAAGAATCGTCTCCGGTGCTTTAGTAGTATTTTCTCAAATCTCAACAGAAAAATCCGGCTCGATCTTCTTTCCTGTCTCGATGGCAAGCTTCAGAATATCATCGAACTTCTCATCATCGGCATCGAGAGTGAACTTCTGCATGACGAAGTTAACCTTTGCATCATTAACACCCTCAAGCTTCTTTACAGCTTCCTCAACCTTTGCTGCACAGTTTGCACAATCGATTTCACACTTGAATTTCTTCTTCATAACATTACTCCTCTTCTATATGCTCTTTACCCATGGCTATGATCATCTTCACATGGTCATCCGCCAGGCTGTAATACATCGCTTTTCCGTCTCGTCTCGACTTTATAAGCTTACTGGTCTTCAGAATCTTCAGCTGATGAGATATGGCAGACTGATTCATTTCCAGATCATCGCAGATTTCCGTAACATTCTTCTCTCCCTGAAAAAGCTCGTAAAGGATCTTGATGCGGGTGGAATCTCCGAAGATCTTGAAAAGCTCCGCAAGGTCACTAAGCTCGTCTTCCGAAACATTCTGTATAAAATGATTTATATTGTCACAACTGTAATCCCCGGACATTTACACCTCTTTCTTTTACACGCTGCCTCAGTTACAAATGAGCAATCCTCAAATGAGTGACCTTCAAATGAATCATTATTCATATGAATATATTATCATATGTTTTGCTTTTGTCAATATATCTTTCGGCAACAAAAAAACTGCCACCGGATTTAATGGTCTGATGGCAGTGACTTATTATTTATTTGTTTACTTAACGGGAAATAACTCCTAATTAACGAGGCACCTTCTGGCCGGATTAATTTGCTATCCAACAATCCTCCTCCGCGTCATACCGGAGACTTCCGTATGAGACATTTTCACACGTGGTGCCGTCGGTGCCAATGCTGTATTCCGCGTTCTCATACTCTATGCGGTTCTTGTTCGGAACCGAGAAGTTGTAACCCTCCTCCTCGAACAGCTTAACCTCGCCTTCGTCCTTTGAGAACCTGAAGATGATACCCGTGCTTTCGGTGCCGGTGGTGCGGCCTGTGGTGCCGAAGGCATCTATCATATACGGTGTGCGGCCATTGTTGACAACGGAACCCATCTGGTAGTCCGGCATAATGGTATCCCGCCAGTACATTGTGGCAGCCAGCTGGATGCCCCTGTCTGTTTCGATACGATAGAGCCTGAGCCCCGTCATGACCGGTGCCGAAAAATCATAAAACTTATAAGTCTCGTAGCCATCCGTGAACCACCACTCCGCGTGATAGTTGTAACCGTTATCAAAGAAAGCATCTGCTCCCTCCTCCTTATAGTCGGGAGCACTGGTCTTCCCTTCTTCCGCCTCAAAATGATCATATGACACGGTCATGACTACCATGTCCTTGGAACCGTCGCCATTGAAATCATCGTAAATGTAATCCATGACCGGATCAGAAGTGAATTCCTGTACGGCCTCCACCAGATCCCGGGGTGTGTACTCCTTCGCCTTATCGGGATAGTCCCGGGGATTCCTCTCAATGACATCATTCCGCTTGCCCGAATTGTTAGCCTCAAGCCTCATAGACTTTCTGGTCTCGTAAATCTCCCCGATCCTTCCATAGTAGTCCGTAAGCACCGTCATGGGATAGACGGTCTCGCCGTAGGAAATCCAGGCATCCGTGACTCTGGCAACCTCGGAATCATTGGCCGTCTTTCCGTCAATCTCCCGAAGTCCGATGTCCTTTAGCTTTCTGAATTCTCCATCGGCATCAAACCCGTAAACCCGGTGTTTGCTAATGCCATCGTGCACTACAACATACTCTTCGCCCCCATTCAGACTCTCCGTGGAAACTGAATATATCATGGGGTTTCCGTTGCCGCCCATAAGATCGTCAACATACTTGACTAATTTCTCGTTCCTGTAGCCGTACACCCTGAAGTGGTACTTGTCATCCTTAGTATCAAGATATCCCAGCAGCATTTCATCCAGTCCGTCACGGTTAAAATCAATGAGCCTGATCAGCCCTATTCCCGTTATGTCATGATACTTGTCAGCGTCCTGAGCATTGACATCGGAACTCTTCACTCCGATCTTTCCCACTTTTTTCTCCAGCTTCAGGATCTCATTGTAGTATGCGCCGTAGGCCTGTCCGGTCATGCTGATGACTTCGCCGTTTTTGTCTACCCGTCTGCCGTCGGGAGTGACCGTATCCCTAAGCATTTTTCCGTTTTCGTCTACGTAGTATATGTCATCGATCCACTGTTCTGTCAGCGGTTCATGATCCTCGTCAAGATAATACCATTCGCCTTCTCTCTGTACCCACCCGGTATCCTTTTCGGGATCGGTAGTTTCCTCCTGCTGCTCCGTTTCTTCTTCGATAAGCTGCTCAATGGAAGCCGGCAGCTTCAGCTCTTCCAATGGTTCTACGTCCTTCTGCTTTCGAAGATATTTTGTCAGCAACCGGGAATCATTCAGGTAGAAACCGGCGCCCACGATGATCAAAAGAAAAAAGACAATACCTGCAAGGACCTTGCCGCTCTTTCTCTTCTTCCGTGGATTTCCTTCTTTTGATTGTCTGTCGGTTTTTTTCCCGTACAGGTTTTGCTGCATTCTTCATACTCCTCTTGATACGGTCTGAAAGCACTTCAGACTCTTATTAAAGATTATCATACAAGGAAGAAGTTTTCACCAATGTAAGCGGTGAAGCTCCCCTTCTCTGTTCAGATCCATGAAGTCGTTCTGCCTGTAAGCTTCATACAGAAGAATCGCCGCAGAATTGCTGAGGTTCAGTGACCTCATCTCTCCCCACATGGGGATGCGAATGCAGGCCTTAGGATGCTTCACCAAAATCTCCTCCGGAATCCCCGCAGACTCCTTTCCGAACATAATGTAGTCATTGGGACCGATCTTCGCATCGCTGTAAACAGTTCTGCCTTTGGTTGTTGCAAACCAAAGCTTCGGGGTTTCGATGACCTCTCTGCTCCAGCTGCTGTACTCGCAGGAAGCATTATCCTCTTCACAGCTGATGCGCCCGCCGGAAGCATTGCCCTTTTCACTGCAAAAATCATCTGCAAACCGAATCTCCGGATGTTTCTCCAGAAAATCCTCGTAATCCAGATACTCCGAAAGCTTCAGCTTCTCCCAATAGTCCATCCCAGCTCTCTTGATGTACTTGTCATTAAGCACAAAACCGTAGGGCCTGATGAGATGCAGCGGCGTATTCGTCGCAACGCAGGTTCTCCCTATAGCCCCGGTATTGAATGGTATTTCGGGTTCATGTAAAACTATATTAAGCATATATTATTCCTTATCTATTAACGCTTTTCAGCCGTAATATCTGATCATCGGCTTGAACCTTATTGGTTCCGTTTTTGTATTATATACATATTTCAGCAAAACAAAAGACCTCGCAGAAGCGAAGCCTTTAGATGTTTATTCGAAGATAGCGGATAAATCTATCTCTAAATCCGGATATGTATATACAGGTATCGCAGAAAGCGATGGAGAACAGTATAACTCCGGCATATAATCGTTATCCAACATATGACGCGCCACAATCTTTTTCTGCAAATCCACTACCCAGTATTCCTCAACGCCAATTTGGGCATACACAGCCAATTTTGAAGAATAGTCATGTTTCCTTGTAGAAACTGATGTGACTTCCGCAATAAAACGTGGAGCTACGTGTATTCCATCATCTTTTATTCCTGACTTATCGCATACAACCATGACATCAGGAATAAAGAAATTGTTTTTGCTTTCACACAGCTCGTTGCAAAACAACCCTGCATTATCTGTGAAAACTTCACATTCGCCATGTCTGCTTTCAATATGTTGTTCAAATGCCCGGCGAATTATGCTTATGACTCTTTGATGTGTTATAGTTGCCACATCCGTTATCACCAAATTACCTTCTATTAATTCAGCATGTTTATCCATGTTCACAACATCATCTACGGTGTATTTTTTAGAATCATCTCTGACAGCATTACTCATAATGTTCAATGCCTCCATTTAATTCTACTTTTTCTGTTTTCACATTAAGGAATCCTTCTTAATGTGTATTGTACCACACAAAAACAAGTCGCTGTGTGACATTTACGATGATTTTTATTGGTGATTCAGGCATTAAAATAGATACTCACCGGCTCAGGCTTCCCCGTCTGAAAGTTCATCATGAAGGTCATCCACGAAACGCCCGTCATCACTGTAACCGGGCAAATGACCTATGGACTGGTGTTTAACCGTTCTGTACTCGTCATTGGTATGCCAGTAAGGACAATGTCTGTTCCTGCTGCCCCAGATGCGAGCCATGTCATCCTCGTCCATATCCACGTCACAGACCCACTCATCATATTCATCATCATAAGTGTAGTTTGAACACATCTCACATTCTGACATAGTTACTTCCTTTCACTTATCCACCGGGGACGGTTCTCGCCGGCGAGAACCGTCCCCGGTGGATAACTCGGCGGCACCCTCGATCACTTTATTATTTCTTCTTTTTCTTTCCGCTTGTGACTCCCGCTCTGGTGGCCTCGAGGATATCCTTGTTTCCGCAGCTGGGGCATAGCTCCTTCGCGATGCAATTCTCGCAGTCGGGGGATGCGGACTTACAGTAGTTCCTTCCGAGAGATATGATGTGGGTGTTCCACCTTATCCAGTACTCCTCCGGAACGATGTCATTAAGCTGATACTCCGTCTGCTCCGGGTCCTTTGAATCCGCAAATCCAAGCCTGTTTGAAACTCTCTTCACATGGGTGTCCACAACGATTGCGGGCTTGTTATAAATGTGCCCGAGAATGAGATTCCCGGTCTTTCTGCCGACCCCCGGAAGGGTAGTGAGATCCTCAATGTTATCCGGCACCACTCCACCGTAACGGCTCAGGAGTTCTCCCGCACAGGCCTTTATATTTTTTGCCTTGTTCTTGTAGAACCCCGTGGACTTTACATCCTGCTCCAGCTCCGAAAGGTCTGCTGCCGCAAATGCTTCCAGGTCCCGGTACTTCTTAAAAAGCTGCTCAGTCACCATATTGACTCTTTCATCGGTGCATTGGGCGCTGAGGATGGTGGCAAACAAAAGCTGCCAGGCATTATTACTCTTCAGAAATGCCGGCGGATCTGAACCATATGTGCCGTCCAGAATCTCCATCAGCTTACGGACTCTCAAAACCCTCTCTTCGCTTTTTTCTCCATTAACGAACATATTACCTCACTTAGCTATAGACCACAGAATTGCATTAACTAATCGCATTCTTTCAGATTCTTCTGAACCGGCGCAAAATCACAGCTCCAGTGTCACCTTTCTTCCGGTTGGCTGATACTGATAATATCTCACTCCTGCTGCATCAAGCATTCTCTTGCTTGCTCTTGTGGCGTCAGTATCCGCATATTTGTCTGAATAGAAGATGAGTGTCCTGATGCCGGCCTGGATAAGAGCCTTTGCACACTCATTACAGGGGAATAATGTAACGTACATCTTTGTTCCATCCAGTGAGCCGCCGCGGTAGTTAAGGATGGCATTGAGCTCTGCATGAGTTGAGTAGAAATATTTTGCATTGTACGGGTCATCCACCGCATGGATCTTGGTCCAGGGGAAATCATCATCTGAACATCCCTTTGGGAAACCGTTGTAACCCATGGAAAGAATCTTGTTATCCTGACTTACTATGCAGGCTCCAACCTGAGTGTTGGGGTCCTTCGAACGGCGGGCAGACATCTCTGCCACTCCCATAAAATATTCGTCCCAGGTGATGTAGTCTCTTCTCTTGCCGCTGTCTTCCATCTCTTTATTTCTCCTCCGCTAAAATCTCTGTCATCCCCGCCGCCTTCCGCATGCGGTTCATAAGTGCAAAGCCAACGCCTCTGTCGCTGTAGCTTTCCGCATAGATCCTTTCTGCCTTGTCGTCATCAAACTCCCTCAGCACTCTGAAAAGCTCATGTGTCATGGTCAAAGGCTCGCTCCGGTGTCCCAGCACCTTGATATCAGCATTATCCCCGGAAACCTTCTCGTAGTATGCCAATGTCTCCTCACAGCATATTATCCCGACCTTAAGTCCCGCTTCCACGTCCTTTTTCACAAGCTCATTGATACAGCCCGACACCTGCCGGTCAGCGAGAGTTCGCTCCTCCTCTCTTACCTCATAGTCCTTTTCCTTCAAAAGACCTGTGGTAACCAGCACCATTTTGGCATTGGGAGCATAATGTCTGTACTTCATGCCCGGAGCCTTCGGGTGAATGCCCTCCTGCACTCCGCCGGCCACAATTGCGGGATCCACCTCAACGGTTTTTCCCAGAACCTCGCTGAGATCCTCCACCGTAATTGCACCGGGTCTCAGAAGTATGGGAACCTCTCCCGTGAGATCCACTATGGTTGACTCAACTCCGATACCCACCGGTCCGTCATCAAGGATCATATCTATGCGCCCATTCAGATCGTGGAGAACGTGCTCCGCTTCAGTGGGACTTGGCTTTCCGGAAGTATTGGCACTGGGTCCCGCTATGGGAAGTCCCGCAGCCTTTATAAAGGAAAGGGTCAGCTTGTTTTCGGGACACCTGATAGCCACAGTGTTAAGCCCACCGGTTGTCTCCAGGGGCACGATGTCCGCCTTCGGCATGATGATGGTGAGGGGTCCCGGCCAGAAGCTGTCCATAAGCTTTCTTGCATCCTCCGGAAATGCCGACACCAGGGGCTCCACCTCTTCTATACATGACACATGCACGATGAGGGGGTTGTCCGAAGGCCGCCCCTTCGCTTCATATATCTTACGGCTTGCCTCCGGATCCAGAGCATTACCCCCGAGTCCGTATACGGTTTCCGTCGGAAATGCCACCAGCCCGCCTCTTCTGATAATGTCGGCGGCCTGCTGAACCCCCTCCATTCCTTTGACTATTGTTTCCATTGTTACTTAAACTCCTTAGTTCCCGGTAGTATTTTGGACCGGGAACCCCGTCCCCATAGCTCACTTCCCGGTAATATTTTGGACCGGAACCCCGTCCACATGGCCCATTAAACACGCAGACTACCTTCT
>JAGAXP010000172.1 GCA_017940955.1 Oribacterium sp. | reverse complement strand
ATACAATAGCCATATATAGAAGTTTTAATATGTCTAAATATAAACTATTTAGCCATATATTCAGAGTACAAAAAAAGAACACCCCTTTAGATGTTCTCTTTCCGCCGCCCCGATATTTTTCACTTACTTTGCGTAAGATCCCAGTTGCTGGCTGGGGCGGTTATTTTTTTACAATCTTATAAACAAGACTGATGATTGCTACTATCAAAATCCCAAATTGGAATAAATCAGAATAAGTAACCATAGTACCCTCCTTTCCGGAGGGGTTAACCGCCTACCGCATTGGCAAGCACATTACGGGATTGTAGCATAAACATTGGAATCTGCATATAGTCTGATTTCGGACTATATGGCATCTCAATTCTTGTCATTTGCATTTCTGCAGCTTCACCCGGAAGGATATCTGTCTTTCTGTGGGCATATCGTCAAATTGGATAGTGTAGGCATTTTTATCCATATTCACATCTTTTATAGTGCCGAGACCGAAGGCTTTGTGGGCTATCCTGTCGCCGATACCGAAAAGCTCGGAATCGTCAGGTTTCCTTAAACGGGAGTTTACCAGGTTAATGTAGCTTTGGGTTTCGGATATAAGCCCTGCCTTGGGGGCTTCTGTAAAGCTGAGAAGATCCGGATCTATATCAAGGATAAATCTTGAGGGGTACCGGGGAGATCCGTCAAAGTTTTTTCCTGCAGCCTCTGAAAGATAAAGCCCCTTTTCCGCACGGGACATGGCGACAAATGCAAGTCGCCGCTCTTCTTCCATTCCTTCCAGAGTATTGGTCTTTTTGGAAGGGAAAATGCCTTCCGACAGACTGCACAGAAAAACATAAGGAAATTCAAGACCCTTGGCAGTGTGTACAGTCATAAGCTTAACTCTGTCTGTGGCATCGGTTTTATCCATATTAGAGAACATGGCAACATTTTTGAGATAGCCTTCGAGGTTGGTCTCCTCTCCTGCGCTGGTTTCAAATTCAAATACGGACTGCTTCAGCTCTGCAAGATTATCAAGCCTCTCCTGAGATCCTTCGGTCCGGAGCATTCGCTCATAGCCGGATTCATTCAGGATGGACCCGAGAACTTCTGAGATGGTTTTATCTTCATAAGTGGCCGCATATTTCTCGATCATGGCTATAAACCGTGCGGCCTCAGTTCCCTTAAATATCTCATCCTCAATATTCTTTACAAGTGCTTCATACAGACTGCATCCGTGCTCCTTTGTATAATCCTCCAGGAATTTCATGCGGCGAACTCCAAGGTTACGCTTTGGAACATTGGCGATGCGTCTGAAGGAAAGGTCGTCCTTGAAAACGATCATCCTGAGATAACACAGGGCGTCCTTTATCTCCATGCGGCCGAAAAACTGGACGCCGGAGTAAATGGTGTAAGGAATCTGAGATTTGAGAAAAACCTCCTCCAGAGTCCTGGTCACATAGTGAGCCCTGTAGAGGCAGGTCATATCCTTGTAATCAACCCCCATCTGATGCAGGGTTTCAATGTTTTTGACTATCCATTTGGCTTCCCCCTCCGCATTCTCAGCAAGATGGCACACAACGGGTACGCCGTCCTGAAGAACCGGGACAAGATCCTTGGACATACGCTGCTTGTTTTTACTGATGAGGGAGTTGCATACCTTCAGTATCTGAGGGGTGGAGCGATAGTTCTCCAGCATCATTATGGTCTTCGTTCCCGGATAATGTTTATCAAAATCCAGCAGGTACTTAACATTGGCACCTCTCCAGGTGTAAATGGTCTGGTCAGGATCTCCCACGATGAAGAGGTTTTTGTGGTAGCCGCAAAGCACCTCCATAAGCTTATACTGCAGGGGGTCAATGTCCTGGAACTCGTCTATTTCGATGTACTCCAGCCTCTTCTGCCACTTGAGGGCGATGTCGGGATTTTCCCGGAAGATATAGAGACTGAGGATAATGAGGTCATTGTAATCCACCGCAAAGGTTTTACGCTGCTGATAGAGATAGCCGTAGAAAAGGATATCATCCACCTTTTCAGCCTCCATGTACTTTTGATACAGCTTATCAATGGGAAGCTGTATCATATCAAGATAGTACTCCGGTTCAGACAGACATTTACGTATCTCAAACATGTCCCTTGCGTTTCCGTAGGTTTTATCCCGGAGTGTAAGGCCCCTCTCCTCATAAATGATCTTCAGCATCTCGTCGATGTCACCGTTATCAAGCACCATGAAGCTTTTGGGATAACTGATGGCATGACTGTCCTCCTGGAGGATGTTGACACAGAAACCGTGGAAGGTGTTGATGTAGCCGGTGTCATTATCTCCGGTAAGCTGGTGAATACGCTGGCGCATTTCATTGGCGGCCTTATTGGTGAAGGTTACGCAAAGGATATTGCCGGGGAGAACGCCCAGATCATTTACAAGATAAGCAAATCTGTGAGTCAGCGCCCTGGTCTTTCCCGAGCCGGCGCCTGCTATAACCCGCACGAAGCCTTCTGTCGTGGTGACGGCTTCAGTCTGGGCTTCATTTAATCCTACAAGTACATCTTCCATAAATGGTAATAATCTCCGATATAAATTCCCGGGCAGGCATGGAATCCCAAGGTCTGCCCGGTTTTTGGTTCTGTCCTCTATGATCGTGGGTTCCGCATGACCATGAGCGGGCAGGGATCAGCACTTATTCACTTTTCATCAGCGGTGAAATCTCGCCGTCTGACATTATGATAAGCTTTTCCGTCGCTCTGGACATGGCGGTATAGAGTCTGTGCCTGAAAAGTTCCCTGTCCGGGTATTCCCTTATGTTCACATCCGGAAGGATAACGGTATCGAACTCCAGTCCCTTGGCAAGCTTAAGTTCCATAAGGATAATGCCGCTCTTCGGGAGCTTCTCGTAATTTTTCACCACATGAGGCAGGTCTTCACCGAGCTCCCTGGTCATCATGTTGATGCCCGACCGGTCCTGACAAATGATGGCTGTGAGACCCTCTGTCCGGGTGTTTTCGGCTATGACGTATTTAAGTTTTTCAACGTACTCCTCATGATTTCCAAAGGCAAGGATCTCCGGCTCGATGCCCTCTCTTTGAACAGAATTTGTCTGTACACTTATCTCCTTTGGAAGGAGCCCCGTAAACAGAGAGGTTATCTCCGGTGAAGAACGGTAGCTGGTCATCAGTGACATATGGGTAACTTCTTTTCCCTGTGAAGTAAACATCCTGCTAATGTCTTCGAACCGGGCTGTTCCGCTGTGTATGGACTGGAACTCATCCCCCAGCATCATGAAATGTGCATTCCTGAAATACTTCGTCATGACCATAAGCTGTGCTTCCGTATAATCCTGAACTTCATCCACGATTACATAGCGGGTGTTATGGTCGCTGTAGCCGATAAGTGACATCTTGAGATAAGTAAACTCCGCAGGTGTCAGATCATCCTTACCCAGGATTTTCTTACCGATGCCTTCGATGTCAAGCCAGCTGAGATTCTGGATTTTTTCCTGAACGCCGCCAAACTGGTTCTCGTCCGGATCAAAATCGTCAAAACTGATGTTGCCGAGATCCAGCTCTTTATTCTTATTTTCGATCTTTTTGGCATTTTTCTTTGCCAGCTCCTGGAGATCTTCTATTGCTGTCTGGATGATCCAGGCTGTGGAGCTGGAGCTTCTGTACTTACGAAGAACCCCGGCGATCTGCTTTTTATCAAGAACCTTTGCGTGCTTGAGATTGATGCCATGGATGAAACGCTCGTCTATCTTAAAGCCCTTAAGTCCTTCATCAATCTGCCTGAGGGAATCCGCCTCCGTGATATCCGCTTCTCCGAGACTCTTAACACCGATGGTATCCAGGAACAGGGACCAGGTCATGGTGTTGGGGTTAGCCTCGCCCATTTCAGGAAGAACGTTATCGATATACTGCTGGAAAACCGGATTCAGGGTTATGAGACATACCTGATTCGGCCGCAGATTTTTACGCCTTCTGTAAAAAAGATAGGCTATTCTCTGAAGGAGCACAGAGGTCTTGCCGCTTCCTGCGATACCCTGGACCAGTAAAACCGGGACATCCGGGTGCCGGATGATGGCATTCTGCTCCTTCTGGATGGTTTCGGTGATAGACTGCATCTTATCAGTTCTTTTTCTTGTGAGGGAATGAATAAGCAGCGGGTCCTCCAGGGCGATCTTTGTGTCAAAGTAGGCCTTCAGAAGGTTCTGTTCAATGTCAAACTGTCTTCTGAGCTTCAGATCCACAGGAATTTTTCTGTCGTCAACCGAATAGAAGGTCTCCCCCATCTCCTGATTATAGTAAACCTCTGCTATAGGACTTCTCCAGTCAATGACCACGGGCTCGTGATCTTCATTGGACACAGAGGTGGTGCCGATATAGTAGGACTCATCTTCGGTTTCCTCCGGGAAACGGACATTGATACGGGCAAAGTAGGGCCTTGGCAAAAGCCTGTTGACCTTTGAAAGGGCTGTGCTGACAGTACGGCTGCTGATATTCAGTTCTTCAACAGCGCGGCTCATGGTCTCAAATTCGATAAGAGTTTCCTGAGCCTCTTCTATACCCACAAAGTCATACTGAAGGTCGTCACTTACTGTATTTTTCTCTTCGGTGGCCTGGTTCTGGAGGTCGATAAGTTCTGCCTCCATCTGAGCCTTCATGTTCGTAAGCTTGTTATAAAGCTCTGTCAAATGATTCTGTTCTTTTTTAAAAATATCGTCCTGCATTTATTTCTTTCCTGAAAAATATATGTTGACAGTAATGTATCTTTGGGTAAAACCGGGCGCATAAGGATGCTCGCTCCGGCAGTTTATACCGTGACTGCTCCCGGGAAATAATCGGAAATCCGTTCTTTGTTAAGATTTTCGCCTATTACGATGAGAACATCCTGAGTCTCACCCGTTACAGGCTTTATTTCAATGTTTTCGACCGTGGCATTGACCTCCAGAGAAAGGGGGTCTCCACTCGTGATATCCTTGTTCCGGGCATCCGTACCGGATTTATCCGGCCTGTCCGCAGAAGCTCCTGTACCGGTGTCGGTGATAAAGCCCTTAATTCTGAAGATATTTCCGGCTTCGCTGTCTTCAAACAGTTTTGAAATCTTCTCCCGAAGCTCCGCTTCCGTCGTCCTGTAGTAAAGATAAAACAGTGACTGATAATGATCATCTTCCGGAGACAGCTTTACATGCGAGGCATTCACGAAGCCTGCATTTTTAATGTTTTCAAAATCCTGATCCGTAAGCTCCTCCCAGGGTTTTGCAATTATATCTTTTTGGCCGATGAAGCGCCTCTTACACTCAAAGTGCTCCATGGAAGCATTAAGATAATTTACTGCATCCCGGGTTACCGTAATTATGTTAGATGTTTCGTCAAGCTTGCTGATCAGAACCTTTCCGGCTCTTGCAGCTTCGGACATAAGAAGGTAGCGGGATTCCTCGGACATGGCGGTGGCTGTGACCGGATCCATAATCGTGATAACGGATCCTGCCTCATACCATTCGTCCAGAGGACTTTCGTAAAGGGTGTCGAAGAACTCATCCACATCATAGATGCCGCTTGGCTCAACGATGACACGGGTGAATCCCAGCATCCGGATGCTTATGAGCTTCGTGCGGAAGCGTCTCTTGTGAGCTTCTGCCCCGTCGCCGCCCACAACCATTTCAAGCTCGCAGTTTGGACCAAGGAGATCCTTAAGCAGAACCATGTCAATGTTTATGGCGCCGTAATCATTCTCTAGAATGCAGACTCTCTCGCCCTGCTCTATCAGGTATTTCGCATATTTTTTTATAAAACTGGTTTTACCGGAACCAAGGAATCCGGTTATCAGGTCAATTTTCAGCATTGTTTTGTACTATCCCGGTATCAGGTGTGGATATGGATCAAATCTTTGGCTGTTTCCGATCAAAGGGTATATCGCAGCAGGAATCCGGATTAGTCCAGCTCCTTTCGGAGCTTTCTTATAGCTCTCTGTTCCCTCTGTCTTATGGCTTCGATGGAGACATTGGAAAGAGCTGCAATTTCCTTCAGGGTGTGCTGCTTTCCGTCATAAAGACCGTATCTCAGTACCAAAGTGTCACGTTCGTCATCGGAAAGTGTATTCAGTGACTGGTACAGCTCCTGATGGAGCTCGTGCTCCATAACGACCTCTTCAACATTATCAGGGGAAATGGTCAACTCCCCGAGCTCAGAGGTTTCGTCATCCTCTTTTCCGATTTTTTTGTTAAGAGAGGTTGCTCCCAGAACCACGTTGTTAAGCCGGAGACATTTGCGGACCTCTTCTTCGGAAAAACCGGAGTCCTCCATGATGGCATGGATCATGTCATCACCCTCAAGGTGCTCAAGATCACGTTTACGCATAATGTTCTGAACCTTGAAGATGCGTTCCAGCTGATGGTTTGAGAGACGGATGCCGAATCCGGCATTGTAGATCTCTTTTACGATGCTGTCTCGGATCCAGTAAACCGCATAGGTGGAAAATTTTGCTCCGTAGGAAGGGTCATAGCTTTGGGAAGCTTTTATGAGACCGATCTTTCCCACGCTTTCCAGGTCCTCATGGCTAAGTGTATGGTTGGATAGATTCACGTAGTTACGGACTATCTGCAGTATGAGCCCTTTGTTTTTCTCGCAAAGCTCTGCTTCGGCATCCTTTTTATCAAGGTTTTTCTGAATGCGTTCCACAAGCTTTAAGTTCTCGGTTTCCAATGCCTGATAGTCCAGGGTTTCCTTGTCCAAATAACACCTCCGGATTCGTAAAGGTAATTTATTTATTTTAGCATTTATAAACTTGGGTGTGAAGAGCCGGAGGGCATCCCGTCAGAAATGGGATGCCCTCCGGCTCTGTTTAAAACGCATTCTCAGTCGAACTGGAACTGTTTATTTGTTGTTATTTCTTCTTGAACTAAGGTCAATCACATTTCCGGAATCAGACTCCGGCTTTGCGGCTGCCTTTGCAGCGGGAGCCTTTGCAGCAGGCTGACCGTTAGGAGCCTGAGCTGAAGGACGACGTTCGATGACCATGCCGGCACCCTGAGGATTGATGACCATACCGTTGTAGTTTGCTATAAATCTGTTGATACCCTTAAAGTCAGCGCGGATAGGCTTGAAGTTTGATTTACCAAACTCCTTTGAGTACTCGAAGATATCTGTGTATACAGGAAGCATATTCTTGCCGTTTATCTGGACTACCGGCAGCTGAATGCGGCGGTTCTTCTTCTGCGCCTCGGCAGTTGCTGTATCGGCATCCTCTGTAGACTGCTGAGCGGCCGCTGTGTTTACAGGAACATCGGCCTGCTTTGCTTCGCTTTCATCAACGTTCATATCGGGAGCATCATCCGAACCATCCTCCAATGCACGGAGCGGTACGATAAAGTTTGACTTTGGTACCAGCTGCATGATGCGGTTGAACTTTGCCTTAAGTATATCCTGGCGCTTTCCATAGTTTACAGGCCACTTAACCTCAGCCACATAATCGATAAGGGCAAAGCTTAAAGCTGGATTGTATGGAGGAATCTTATCGGGCTCTTCGTTAATGTAGAAGGGCGCTGAAATCTCGCTTCTGCGGAGGAAGCCCTTGTACCAGCCGTTATCGACGATAACATTCTCAAAACCGAGGAAGTACATGAAGTCAAATATCTTGAGCTGTTCCTTTCCCTGGATCAGCTCAGTTTTTGCTGACATTCCCGGAACTGCGATGACACGTGTCTTACGAAGCTGCTCGTCGTAGAGCTTTGCGGCAATGTTTGCATGCTCCTCGTCGAGGTACATCTGAACGTAGCCTCCGTCCAGAAGTGGGTAGCCGGTTCTTGCATCATAAATAATGTAAAGCTTCTCTGCGGCACGAACCATGTTGAGGAACTGGTTACGGATCTTCTGGTGATTCTGCTCGTAATTCTCAAGAGCCTTCATTCTGTTGGCGGTAACCATAGCTACTTCAAGGAAAAGGATTTCCTGAAGACTCAGATCCTTAAGCATATCAGGTGTGAGTTCCGGCTCATAAATGAGCCTTCCTATCTCATCCTTACGCTCATTTGTGAGAGGATCATCAATCTGAACTGTTGCCTTCGGCATGTCCTGAGCTGCTGCCTGTGCTTCAGCTTCTGCTGTCGAAGCTTTCGTATCCTGAGCCTCTTCGGTCTCGGCAGAAGCATTCTCCCCGCCGTTAACAACCGTAAGATGAGGCTTTTCTTCAGGCTTACGGACAAAAAGGTTTAATGGCATGAGCCCCGGCCATTTAAGGTCCTTATGCTCTTCCTCCTGTTTCTGAACCGCCTGATCATGCTGTTCCTGCTTCTGTTCTTCTATCTTCTGCTCGGCCTCAGCCTTTTTCTTATTACCGTTTAAAAAGTCAAATAATGCCATTTCATATGCTCCTGTAGATTTATTTTGCGGATTCCGTTCTCTATCTCATAAGGTAATAGAACCTCATCCAACATCTGTACCCTGTGAATCAGATTTACGTACTTTCTAAAGTTGCCCTTTGTTATCCACCAGCGCTTTTGTTCTCTTTTGCCTTCGGTCCTGCCCAGTCTGATGTACTCAAGCTGCAGTGCTCCGGCCTGTCTTCGCAAAGTTTCAAGTTCGAGCTTTTTTTTATTATATAAATCTCCGGTCATCCTTAACCTCACTCACATGAAATAGTATTATAACAAAAAAGCCGAAAGCTTGCATTAAGATAATGCAGACTTTCGGGAGAAAAGAATCTGCCGCAGCAGAAGGACAACCTGAAAAAACGGTTCGCTCCGGCTCCGGTAAGGTTAAATCAGATTCAGCTCTTTCATAGCATATGCCACACCATCCTCATCTACATTTTTTGTGATGAAGGGGTCGAAGGCTTCAAGCTCCTTTGCGTGAACGCCCATGGCGATATTGTTGCCGCAGGCCTTAAACATCTCGATATCATTGGTGCTGTCACCGAAGCTGTAGGCATCCTCAGGGGTGAGGCCAAGGTACTTTAACATACGGTCAACGGCATTACCCTTTCCGTGACCCTTTGGAACCATTTCGAAAAAGCCCTTGCCACGGTCAATGATATGGAAAAGTCCGGCAAATTCCTGACGGAAGCCCTCCATATCGGATGCTTTGTGACTTGCGAAATCCGGACCCTTTCCGTTTCCCTGACCGTCGTCAGTCTGGATACAGAACTTTGAGATCTCATAGTCACCGTCAAAGGGTGTGGGATCCAGGGCATCATCACCGGACAGTGCGTTGTAAAACCTGTCGTAGTGAGCCTTAAAACTCGGGTGATCCTTTAGCAGGGACTCTGAGGGGTTGCTGTGCCAGCCGGCTCTGCCCTCCAGTAAAACCAGGATGCCGTATTTATCAGAGGCCTCAATAACACGGGCCTTCACATCCTTTGATACTTTGTAATAGTATACAGAGGCACCTTCATATATGAGTTCAGTGCCGCAGCCGCACAGGAATCCATCCACTTCCACCAGCTTCTGCACAGCTTTCAGCATACCGATGGTGCGTCCGGAATTTATAAAAACTTTGTTTCCAAGTTCCCTTGTTTGTTTAATGGCAGTAAGGGCGCTTTCCGGTATACTTCTTGTCTTTTCATCCAGTAAAGTGCCGTCTACATCAAAGAATAATGCTTTCATAATAAAATCCTGTCTTAAAGAAAAATGTTTTGAAGCGCAATAAAAAACGCTCTTGCTCCTCAGATTATAAGGAACAAAGGCGAAATAATAAAGAAGAAAGATAAAATATAGTAGCTGTGGATGCCAAACTCGTCTGCCACCCACAGCCATTGCGCAGCGCCCACACATTCCTACACGCAAAGGCCTGCCTTAAACACAATGTTAAAAGGTACGATAAAGAATGGTTCGTAGTTTTACAGTACACAAAAGTCCGACAAGTAAGATAAAGGGAGGACAAACTTGACGGACTCTTGTATTTCGAACTGATGCCATTGGATTGGTCACATCAATTACTGTTTCAAATCTATGACGCTATTGTATCAGAGGGTTAATCACAAAAGTGTCACAAATATGAAGATTTTTGCGTTTTATTTAAAAAACTTACAAAAATTTTACTTTACGTTAAATATATCGACAGATAGGTTCTAAATATTACCCCTTAAAGCGAAAAAATTCAAAAAAATTTCAAGAACCACCAGGGACGGTTCTCGCAAGCGAGAACCGTCCCTGGTGGATCAAAATACAAGAAGGAGGGGATTTCCCCTCCTTCCAGGTTTACAGCACTATCAAAGTGAGAACTTATGAACTTCGTCAGAAAGGACATTGGCCTGTCTGGTAAGCTCCTGGCTTGCTGCGGCACTTTCCTCAGCGGTAGCAGCATTGGTCTGAACAACGCTGGAAATCTGATCGATGCCCTGCTTGATATCATTGAGGGAGCGCTTCTGGTGATCCGTTGCGCCGGTGATCTCTGCAATGAGCTCAACAGCCTTCTTGGTAGATTCCTGAGTACTCTTGAGATACTCTGCAGTCTGGATGGTGAGCTTGTCACCGGTCTGGACTGCAGCGATAGTCTCTGTGATGAGGTTGGAGGTATCAAGGGCAGCAGTTGATGACTTACCCGCAAGGTTACGAACCTCGTCAGCAACAACCGCAAAGCCTTTGCCTGCCGCACCTGCTCTTGCAGCCTCTACAGCGGCGTTAAGTGCAAGGATATTGGTCTGGAAGGCGATATCATCTATGGTCTTGATGATGGTTGAAATACGCTGTGACTTATCTGTGATATCTTCCATTGCCTTACGGAGATCGATCATCTGGGTATTGCTTGTATTGATCTGTTCCTCGGCGCTATGAATCTGCTGCTGTGCAATACGGGCATTGTCTGCCATGTGCATGGTCTCATCATTGATCTGTGAAATCTCGGCTGACAGCTCTTCAATAGAGCTTGCCTGCTCTGTAGCACCCTGGGCAAGACCCTGGGCACCATCGGAAATCTGAACAGCTCCGCTGTCCACCTGTTTTGTGGAATCCATAATGGAGCCTACGATGGTTCTGAGATTTGAAACAAGCTTATCCATGTTGGTCTTGAGCTTAGCAAACTGACCAACGTATTCGCGCTTTAATTCAATAGTAAGATTGCCTTCGGAGACTTCTGAAAGGGCTCCGGAGATTTCATCGATGTAGCCCTGATAATTCTTAAGCTGTTCTGTTGTCTTGCTGAAAGCAACGGCAAGCTGACCGATCTCATTCTGAGACTCTGTAGGAAGGTCAACGTCGAAGTCACCCTCGGAAATCTTAACTGCCGCAGTCGTAACCTTACGAAGAGGAACAGTGATAACAGTGCTTATAACTGTCAGAAGAACAAAGATGATGACAGCTATGATGATAACCATGATAATGATGCAGACTCTCTGGAATCCTCTGAGTGATGCAAGAACATCTGCCTCAGGAACTGCTGAATAGAGAACCCAGTTTGTATTTGGAACTTCGGAAGCCGCTACGTAGTATACACTCTTGCCGTTTTTAAGTGAAATCGGCTGATTAGGCTTAACCTTCTCTACTGCCTGAGCAAGAAGAGCATCTCCGGATTCGGAAACAAGCTTGCCGTTAACGGAAGGATCCGGATTACCGAGAATCATGCCATCAGCAATGATTGCAGATATTCCGGTCTGCATAGGCTTCATAGCTGCAGTTTCAGATGCAAGCTCGTCAAGGAAAATGTCTATTCCGGCAACACCGGTCTCACCGCTCTTTAAGTTCATCTTTCTTATGAAGGATACACAGAGAGCGTTGGTCATGGCATCAACATAAGGTGCAGTAATAGTGAAAGAAGTCATGTTTTGACTGAGAGCATCCTGATACCAGCCTCTGGACCTCGGATCGTAATCAGCCGGAACCTCTGAATAATCTGCATAGAACATACCACCGTCTTCAAATCCGGTGTAGATGCCCTGATTCTTGAGGTCACCCATATTGTTTGAGTTGCTCATGAAATCCTGATATTCTTTCTTATTTGCGAAATCTGTGGATTCTGCAGATTTGGCGAAGGCTTCGCCTCTGGCAACAACGTTCTGCACTCTTGCACCAAACTTCTCTGCGTTGTAGTTAGATTCTGCCTGGAGCACGTTTGCCGAGAGTGATTTTATCTGGCTTTCTGCCTGATTACTCAGGAACATAATGATAAACACGATACTCACAATGATGATGGGTACCAGGATAAAAAGAAGTGTTGAACTGATGCGCTTCTTTGGTCCCTGACCGGGGTCTCTTTGAAATCTTTCTGTAAATGCCTTCATGTTACTCTCCAATTCATAAAAAATTTGCCAAATAATTACACGTTCATTTGTAGACTAAAGATAACTTCGGCAAATTTTACGATTTTATAACGAAATTTCTTTTTTGATATAATATTTGTCGTATATTAAATATAGTAGTTGTGATAAAGGAGGGAGTTATGAGGAAAATACTTGTTGTTGTAGATATGCAGAAGGATTTTGTAGATGGGGCGTTGGGTTCGAAGGAGGCTGTGGCTATAGTTCCTGCGGTTGTGGAAAAGATTAAGTCCTATTCCATCAAGGATGTTTTTGTTACACGCGACACTCATCAGTCGAACTATATGGAGACTCAGGAGGGGAAAAACCTTCCGGTGGTGCATTGTGTGGAAGGTACTAACGGATGGCAGCTAGATGAAAGAGTCTCACAGGTGGTTGAGGGCGCAACTTTTATCAACAAGCCTACCTTCGGTTCTACAGTTCTAGCAGACACTATCAAGGCAATCAGTGAAAAGGAAGACATCGAGATCGAGCTTATCGGGCTTTGCACGGATATCTGCGTGGTTTCCAATGCTTTGCTCCTGAAAGCTTCAATGCCGGAGGTTCCTATCTCGGTAGACCCTCTGTGCTGTGCCGGAGTCACTCCCGAAAAGCATGAAGCCGCCCTTGAAACCATGCGTTCATGCCAGATTTATGTGAAATCTTAGTAAAATTAATTGTCAAGGAGGAATTCATGAAAGCATCGTTCAACACACTTATTCCTGAACGGTTAAAATCTGCCAGAGAACAACTTCACCTTACTAAAGCAGAAGCAGCAAGGCGGATTGGGTTAACGGCTGCTTCCTATGTCAGATATGAGTCCGGAGATCGTGGTCCTTCCTCACAGGTTATTCAGTCGATAGCAGAAAGTTTGGGAACTTCAGTTGCGTATCTTACCGGTGGGACGGATGATAGAGCACCTGATGTGATTAGTGTTTTCAAAAATGATGCTCCACTCCTGTTTGAACTCTTAAATGGCGTACAGAGCGCTGATGAGGAAACGATACAGAGATTACTCAGCTATTATGATCAGATCAAGAATAAGGAATAGCAAAAATTAGTAATCGATATTTAAAGCGACCCCCAAAAGATAGACTTATAATCTAACCTTTGGGGGTCGCTTCGAATTAAAAACCAGTTTTGTAAATAATAATCATATAGGTTTCATCATAGAAATTTCTCTAACCTTATCTATGTTCATTTCCATTGTGTCTGCTATTTCTTCCAAGGTGAGTTTTCTGAGTTTTAACAGCTTCTTAACACGTTCGATTTTATCTTTTTCTATTGCATCTTCGCGCATATCTTCCATCACTTTACACACGGCTTCCACTACGTCCTCTGTTTCTTTAAAATATCTTGTTCTGTCTGCTAGTTCTTTATTTATCATATCATCGGGATCTGAGCAAGAAAAATCGTGCATCGGATTTCCGATTTCGTCATCACCGCGGTATGCACCATTTATGTACAGAATATATGATCCATCATCAAAGATTTCTCCGGTCGCCATATTCATACGTTCTATGTCATTTACTGCTCTGATGAACTGTTATTTTCTTTTTCAGGAGTTTTTTTATCTTTCTTCTCTTTCTTCTTCACCGGAGCAAAGAGCGCGAAGCCCAGGATTAGTACTGCGCATACTGCGAAGGCTATCGGAACCCAGTCGGGGATAGCTCTGCCCTGATCCATGGTGTTGGTATCGGAGGTTACAGCGGAGGCAGCAGCTGAGGCTTTCTCGTATTTAGCCTTGTACTCCTCTTCTGTTATTGTCTCGGTGTGCTCGCCTCTTACCAGCATACGGTGGGTATTGACTCCGTAAGGGGTACAGGTGATCAGCGTGCAGTAGTCTTTTCCCTCCACGATGTCTATCATGTTGGCTTCTTCAGGAAGGACGATGTTAATGTTATCGACCTGATACACAAGCACTTTATCCAGAATATGCAGGAAGAAGCAGTCTCCTTCACCCACTTCGTCAAGTCTTGTGAAGAGCTTTGCGGAGGGAAGTCCCCTGTGTCCGGAAAGAACCGCATGAGTGCTTTCTCCACCCACCGGAAGTGATGTACCCGGGATATGACCTACACCAATCTGAAGAACTGCTTCATCTGTTGTGTGATAGATCGGAAGTTCTACATCGATCTTTGGAATGGTGATGTAGCCCATAATTCCTGTGCCTGTTGCATCAAGAGTTGACATATACTCTTCCATTTCTTCATCACTAAGCTTGTAGCGATCAGGCTTTGATAGAAGCTCTTCATTGTACTTGATGGCTGCATCACGGATTTTTTTAAGTTCTCCCACGTCGCTTGTTTTTATCTGATCAGTGTAGCCGGAAATGGCTCGTGACTGATGCAGAGCATTCCACTTTTCACTGATGGTGGGGTAAAGAAGGAGTCCGATTCCGGCAAGCATGATGATAACTATCACTACCGTAATTATGTTAGATGTTAGTGAGGATTTCTTCTTTTTGGCTCCATTGGACTTAGCAGAGTCTTTCAGATTTTTGTTTTCAGTAGATTCTGATTCAGCCTTAGAACCTGCCTCTGTATCAGTTTGACCGGAAGAAAGAATATCAGTATCCTGTGGAGTCAGATTCTTGTTCTCTGTAGTATCGTTCATATATCTTACACCTGTTTAAATGCGAAAGTAGATTAAATTTAGAAAAAGAAGGCGAAGGACATGTCCCCCGCCTTCAATATATGATTCGTCAAAAGTTAAGTTATGATAACTTATTCAGCATCCTTTTTTCTCTTGATGAAGATCGCTGCTCCACCACCGATCACGAGGATACCACCGATTACATAAAGGATTGTTGTACCCATACCACCGGTTGAAGGAAGGATGGCGCCCTGCTTGTTAACAATCTCAGCTGTCAAACTTCCATCTGGCAATTTTTTATCTGTTACACTTGCAGTCAGAGTAAATTCTTTACCGTCTGTTCCGCTGAGACTTGTAAGTTTCGGTGAGTCAGCTTTAAGTTCATGCTCTGCTGTGATAGTAAAGATGATCGGATCGATCGTGTTGTATCCGGCAGGTGTTGTGGTCTCAGTCAGTCTGTAGACACCAGCATCTAGTCCTGAGAATGTAAACTTAGCATTATCAGCAGTACCTTTATCGTTTGTATAGCTCTCGATATTTTTGGCAGGATGAGCATCAGTGCCAAGTGTTATTACATCTGTCCATGTTCCCTTAATAGCAGCTTCACCATCGCCATAGGTATCAGTGCCTTCTTCGTCAGCAATAAACTTATCAAGTCTGAAATCAGCGCCGGTCAGAGGTTTGCTGTTTGCATCTACCTTGTTAAACACAGTCTTATAGGTAAATACGATGTTGGTATCCCAAGGAGTTTCATTAGTCTCAGGGGTGCCATCAGCTTCCTGATT
>JAGAXP010000171.1 GCA_017940955.1 Oribacterium sp. | reverse complement strand
TGGCATGGTTGATCCAATGAGAAACAAGATGGTGTCATCCATAAGGGAAGCGATGGAAAAATGCAACGCCCATGATGGCATGGTTTTCTCATTTCATCATCATTTCCGGGATGGGGATCATATAGTCAATATGGTGATGCAGACTGCCTTTGAAATGGGACTTAAGGATCTGACAGTCTGTGCCAGTTCCCTTGGCGCTGCCCATAGTGTGGTTGCGGATCTAATCGAAAAAGGCATCGTCACAGGCATACAGACTTCCGGAATCAGGGACCGTATAGGAGAGGCCGTATCATATGGAAAGCTTAAAACGCCTGCTATTATCCGTTCTCACGGTGGACGCGTGAGAGCTATTGAGGAAGGTGATGTACATATAGACATCGCATTTATCGGGGCTCCTACAGCGGATGAATACGGTAATTTGAGAGCAGTAGGCGGAAAGAGTGATTGCGGTGTTCTGTCATACTCTGTGGTGGATGCAAAATATGCTGACTATACTGTGGCAATTACAGATACCCTTGTACCGTTCCCCAATTATCCGCCATCTATCCCAATGACTGATGTGGACTATGTCTGCGTGGTGGATGAGATAGGAAATCCTGCAAAAATAGCCAGCAATGTAATCCGAATGACTCAGGATGTAAGAGAACTTAAAATGGCGGAAGACTGCGCAAAGGTCATGGCAGCAACGCCGTTTTTTAAAGATGGTTTTTCTTTCCAGACCGGAGGAGGCGGAGCTTCCCTTGCGGTTACACGATTCCTGGAGCCACTGATGGAGGAGAGAAACATTAAAATGTCTTTTGCCATCGGCGGTATAACGAAGCCCATGTGTGACCTTCTGGAGAAGGGTTATATCAGAACTGTTGTCGATGCCCAGTGCTTTGATAAAACAGCTATAGAATCTATAAAAAATGATCCGAGGCATTATGAGATTTCAACCTCAGAGTATGCAAATCCGCTCAACAAGGGAGCCTTCGTCAATAAGCTGGATTTTGTGATCCTTGGAGCCCTGGAGATAGATACCGATTTTAATGTTAATGTCACTACCGGATCAGATGGTGTGCTGCGGGGGGCACCGGGAGGACATCCCGATACGGCAGCCGGAAGCAGATGTTCGATCATTGTGGCACCTCTTATAAGAGGACGCATACCCACAGTGGTTGAAGGGGTTGTTAATGTTACCACACCCGGTGAAGCCGTTGATGTTCTGGTTACTGATTATGGTGTAGCCATCAATCCCAAAAGGAAGGATCTTATAGAATGTCTTTCTGCGTCAGGGCTTCATATCGTGACTATTCAGGAATTGCTTTCGACTGCATTAAACATCGTCGGGAAACCTGAAGCTATTCATTTTGAGGATGATATAGTAGGAATAATTGAAAGCCGGGATGGGACAATAATGGATGTGGTCAGACGCATAAAACCTCAAACAGAGATACATGAGATCATAGGATGACAAAAGATCAACTAAGCCAACGGGGACGGTTCTCGCAGGCGAGAACCGTCCCCGTTGGCTTCATTTGTTGAGATGAAAATACCGGAGCTGATATGTAATTAAAAGCCTCACCCCGTTTCTTCCTGATCCGAAGGAACGGGGTGAGGCTATAAGTGTTTCAGAAGAATCTGAAACGATTCGTGATTAATAATTAAGTGTTTCAGAAGAATCTGAAACGATTCGCGGTTAATAATTTTGAGAGAATGTATCAACTCTATCTGATAGAGTGTAGTTTATGCTCCTGCCTTAAATACTTTGCCGTTACTTATCCACCTTCTGATGTCAGATACTCCGAGAAGTTTCTCATAGCTGTTTCCGGATGAGATAACAAGAGTGGGAGCCTGCTTGATTCCAAACTTTTCTACAAGTGTAGGATTTTCCATTGCATCCATGATCTCATAGTGTACGCCCGCTTCATCGAGAAGGGATCCTGCGATCTTGCAATTAGGACAGGTTGGAGTCTTGAAAAGCATGATGGTATCTTCGGCAGCAGGAGATGAAATTGTGTTAGTTTCATTTTCAGGCTTGATAGCATTGGCCTCAGCCTTTGGCTTCATCTTTAGTCCTTCGTGAGTCAGCTTGGAATTTCCGAGATTATAAACCTTGCGGTCCTTGTACTCCTGAGCCTTTCCGTCATTCCAGTTGGCGATAGGACGGTAGTAGCCGGTGATACGGCTGTAAACCTCGGTCGCTGCACCACAGTGCGGACATACTTTCTGTTCGCCTGTAAGGTAACCATGTTCCTTGCAGACTGAATATGTCGGTGACATGGTGTAGTAAGGAAGTTTGTAGTTCTCTGCAATCTTTCTTACAAGGCTGGCAGCTGCTTTCCAGTCAGGAAGCTTCTCACCAAGGAATGCGTGAAATACGGTTCCTGAGGTGTAAAGAGTCTGAAGCTCATCCTGGATATCAAGTGCAGAGAAGATATCCTCAGTGTATCCAACCGGAAGGTGTGATGAGTTGGTGTAGTAAGGAGTACCGTCCATGTTTGCTGTGATGATCTCGGGATAAAGCTCCTTGTCATGCTTTGCAAAACGATAGGTGGTGGACTCCGCAGGAGTTGCTTCCAGATTGTAGAGCTCACCGTCATACTGAACCTGATACTCTGACAGGCGGTTTCTCATGTGGTTGAGAACATCCTGTGAGAACTTCTGTGTACGTTCATCAGTCATATCTGCACCGATCCAGTTTGCGTTGAGGCCGACTTCGTTCATACCGATAAGACCTATGGTAGAGAAGTGGTTTGCAAATGTGCCGAGATATCTCCTGGTGTATGGATACAGACCCTGCTCCAGAAGCTTCGTGATG
>JAGAXP010000170.1 GCA_017940955.1 Oribacterium sp. | reverse complement strand
CTGGACGCCCTCCCTCAACAATAATATCAAATACCAATGTCATATAATATTTGTCTCTATTATCTTGATCCCCTATAGAATCGTGATTTTTAAAACTTATATATAATTTGCCTGAAGAATCTAGTTTCATAACTAAATCCACATCCAAATTTTCATCATTGTTACCTATAAGGTTAACTTTAGTGAATTTGATTATGGCAGGATCATTAATATCACCTTCTGTACCTAAATACCATGGTTTGTAAAAAGCATCTCTTTTTTCATAAAAATCATCTTCTGATACCGGTTCATAGTTAGTTCCTTCTGTCTTATTATCATCCTTTAGACTATAATAGCTTACTTTTTGATCTCTTAATAATGGACGTATATAATCATTTGGAACATCTGTTAAAACATCTCCACTAATATTATATTTTATGTAGTATTCATCATCTAGATCGTCATCTTTATAAGTGATTTCTTTTGTTGTTAATATTTCACTAAATTTAATGGTGTTATCAGATCTATTATATGCAAGCATTTGCTGTTTCATCATGTTAACCGCAGACCTTACCGCGAAATAGTTTTGGTCTCTCCGCTTCATATTCTCAAGTCTGCCCGCGGAAACGCCGGCACTTGTCAATATCATGGACCCTGTGACCGCACAAACGATAAAAAACAAGAGGGCCAACATGAGTGTAGCGCCATTATTTGATTGTAACTTTCTCAGCACCTTTCCCATTTGACCCTCTTTTATTATCTTGTTTTATGAAAGTACTTATTTCTTTTAATTATGTCTTTCGTTATTCGTTTTTAAACAACCTGTTTCGGGATATATCCAGATCAGTACTTAACGCCATGTTCTTCTGCTATTGACTCCGCCATGGTTTCCAGTGTGTTTCTCTGAATACCTGATAGATCAGCATTACCAAGACCGACATAGCCTCCTGAAGTATTGCTCTTTCCCATATCAAGTCCTGCTGTTGTCACTGCACCGATAAGCGTCTCGTAGAAGGTGACGCTCAGATTGCAATTGATGGGGCTTGTAAGCAAGGTTTTGTTGGTATTTGAAGATTTATCCGTAGCTGATATGGTGATATCGCTTATCATGCATCTGTACTTACTGTCATGAAGCCTCTGAAGTATGTCCCTGCACACTCTGTAATTCGCTGTTGAAAAGCTGATATTAATAGTTCTTCTTACAGTGTCGTCAGTTGCTATAGGAGTCTGAAAACTGTAGTTATACTTTTCGGCAAGAGGAACAAATATAGAGTTTAGCAGCGCGGCTTCTGACTTGAAGTTGTCGTAGGTTGCCACAACTCCCGTGATAGTATCCTGATTAGTGGAAACCTCATCCTTCATTGACTGAATAAGTTGTCTCTTTCTATACTCAGTCTCTATCTGCTGTTCTATCTCAAAGGTGTCAGCAGCTGCTATCCTATCTTCTACCGGAATCTTGACAAACCTGTAGTAAACAAGACCGAGCATAAGTATGACCACTAAGAGAAGAAATGATTTTTCAAATTTTGAAAAGGGTCGTTTCAGCATTTATTGCTCCTAAATCAATGTAATGGGTTTATTGATGAATCTACCGTTCCTAAAGGCGAGGAAGGTCCAAAGCTCGAGTTAGCAATGGAATCTGCACCTGATGATGAACCGGAAGATCCAACCGTTGGCCCTGAGGTTGAGGATGAAACCGGTGATCCTGACGTTGAGGATGATATCGGAGATCCTCCAGAAATAGTAACAGAGCTACCAAACTGGCTTGTATCTGTATCAATAGATGTAGTCTGGCTGCTGGCGGAAGAAGCTGCCTGTTGTTGTGCCTGAGCCTGAGCAGCTGCCTGAGCAGCCTGCTGTTCTCTCTGCTGAGCGGCTGCCTGCTGTTGTGAAGCTGCCTGAGCATCAGCTACCTTCTGTGCAGCCTGTGCTTTAGCCTTGGCATCTGAACTACTGCTTGATGAACTTGACTTTGAGCTTGAAGATTTCGAATCCGAAGAAGACTTTGACTTATTGTCTTTAGAGCTTTTATCTTCCTTTTTGGTATCCTTCTTTTCTTCTGTCTTTTCTTCAGTTCCTTCAGCATCTTCGGAAGGCTGCTCTACGATCGTCGGCACATAAACATTGGTACCTGTTGCAAAGCCTGTCGGACTTGCATCAAGGTAAGCATCCACTGCTGTCTCACCATTAGAAAGTGCTGCCTCTACCTCTGCAGGTGACCGGAAGTTTACTGTTATGGAAGCATCCACATACAGCGGTGTAATAACATTTCCCTCAGCATCGACCTGAACCTCATTGCTTCTCTGATCAACCGTACTTGCAGTTTGGGCAGTTACATAACCTACGTACTCAGACTCTTCAAGCTGTTTTATTATTTCGGGTATCATATTTGCGTCAGATACTCCTAAGTTTATCTGTGCAATATTATCAATGATCTTGATGTTCTGGATACCGCCTGTGGTATGAATACGCTGATCGATGACATTCAGCATGGTTATCCTGTCCTGAGCTGCTACCTCGCCATCAGTAAGGAAACCATTCCCATAATGACTATACTCTGTGATCACATTTGCATATTCATTATTTTCAGCTTGAAGAGCATGAAGCTCTTGAAGCTTTTGATTAAAGAAACTTTCTGCTGCGTCAGCCTTACTTAGCTGTGCACTTACTCCGTATTTCGAGAAGAAATACAAAGCAACAAGATACAACATAAATATCAACAAAGTGAAAACGATATCAGTTCTCGTCTTCTCTTTATACATGAGATTTATGGTTTTCTTGACAGGTAACTTCCTTGCCCTACCGATCTGTATTTTGTTTGCATTAGCTTTAAGTGCCAAATCGGTACCCTCCCTTTAAATTCATGAAGTTTGTCCTTTTAAAAATCGTTCAGTAAGTTCTTCTATGGCTTTGTCAGTATCCGTCTCATATTCGTCTTCGTCCAAATGCTTTACCCATTGATCATCGGATTCTCTGACAGGATCATCCATATAGTCATTTAGTCTGATGAGTCTTGCAGCAAAATCGTTTTCTGCAGACTCCTCTGTTTTTGTATCATTATCTGTTGAAGCTTCAGCTTCCAGGTCATCTATTGACTTTTTCGCCAGACTTCTTATAAGATCGAAGGCCTGTTGCTCCAACTCATCTTCAGAGATATCTCTCGAAAACATCGGAGGTTCCTGCTTCTCCTCTACAGCATTTACTACCGGAGAAGCTTCCTGAACCGGTGGTGTCAATGATTCGACCACAGTAGGTTTTTCCTGAACTGATGATATCACTGATTCAACGACAGTTGTTTTTTCCTGAACCGGTGCTGTCACTGATTCGACCACAGTAGGTTTTTCCTGAACTGATGATGTCACTGATTCAACGACAGTGGTCTTTTTCTGAACCGGTGGTGTCAATGATTCAACGACAGTAGGTTTTTCCTGAACCGGTATCTCTGCTGCCATGATTGGAGTTACATTCTTAACAGGTAAAGCAACTGACTCAACGACAGGCTGCTCATTCTGAACCGGTGCTGACACCGATTCAATAACAGGTGGCGCTTCCTGAACTACAGGCTCTTCCACTGATTTGATCACTGGAAGTTTCTCCTGGACATGTTCCGGTTCTGTCTTGATGACCGGAGATGTATTCTGAACAGGTTCAGCCTTTGTTTCCATGGTTTGAACATTGTCATCCAAGCCAATCGGTCTAAGCTCTGAATTATCTGTAAACTGTTTCAGATCCTGTGAACTAAGTGGAGCTGAAACTGCCCATTCTGTAATTTTAGGTTCGCGTATCGATCTGATAACCGGCTGTATTTCCGGTTCCGGTGTAGTTTCTATTTTCGGAATGGATTCTGAAGCCTCAGGCTCTGATGATGGTATGATCCGAGGAACAACTTCAGAAGTAACCGGATCCGGTGCAGCTTGCATAACAGGTACCGGCTCCGGTGCAGCTTGCATAACAGGTACTGGCTCCGGAGTTCTCGGCTCTGATGATGGTATGATCCGAGGAACAACTTCGGAAGTAACCGGATTCGGTATGCCCGGTATCACCGGTACAGCTTCCGTGACTGCCGACTTCCACATACTCTCGACTACCGGCTGTACTGCAGGCTCCGGCTCACGCACAGTCTCTGTAACCGGCTGAGTAGTCTCCGGCAAACGTACCGTCTCTGCAACCGGCTGTTTTACCGGCTCTGCAGCCGGCATCGGCACTGCCTGGCTTCCGGCTCCAACAGCCATACTAACCTGTGAAGCCAGAGAGTTAAGGTCTGTATCATTGGCATCCAGCTTGGTTTCAGAGACAGGTTTCTCTTCGTAACCTCTATACTCTTCGTCTTTGAAGGAATCCATCTTCTGCTGCTCATACTTTTCGATATGAGCTCTGAACCTGTCAGCCTCCTCAGCAGTCAGAGGTTTTGGCTTATAATCCGGATCCACTGTGATTCCATGGCTTTGGGGACAGGAGATGAAGCTGTCTCTTACTTCATCGTCCATAACAGCTACCAGATCACCCAAAGGTCTCACCGGAAGATTTATGGTTTCAGATAAAACCTTGATATATTTCCTTATGTTGCTGACACCGCCGCAATAATACAGGGTATCGATATTGTTGTTGTTGTTATTGCTGTAGCTATAGAAGTTAAGAGCTCTCATGATCTCAACCGCTCTGCTTTCATACATCTGAACCAGACTTGGATGAGACTGTATATTGTTGAGATTATCTTCCAGAGCCAGATGCGAGATATGTATATCTGTACCGTTTATCTCACTTATCTTTTCTGCCAATGCTTGTCCACCGGGTTCAAAGGTTCTGGTGGCGTTGTAGATTCCTTTATTATAGAAATGAATCTTGAAGCTCTGATCTCCCATGTCGAGGATCGCAAAATCCTTCTGCTCCTCGATCGAGAATTGCTGTTTGTATGCACCCAGAATTCTCTGGATTCCGATAACCTCCGGAACCAGTCCGATAGGAACCAGCTTTGCAGCCTTCGCCATCTTACGGTAGCGTTCAATGAGCTCCTTACTGCAGGCTACGGCCTGCAGCCTCATACTCTTATCTGTCTTTTCTATAACCGCATAGTCATAGAAATATTTGTCTGAACTTTCAGAAATGTAATCATGGAACTCAAACGGAAGATTCAGCTCAAGTTGCTGTAGATTCATAAGAGGCAGCTCTATGTTACGGATATAAACACCGTTCAGAGGCACACTGAAGATAACATTTTTACATTTGATTCCGTGCTGTTTCAGAGTGTCACGGAGAAATTCGGACATGGCATCCCAATACTGGATCAAGCCGTCTTTTACCGCATTGTCCGGTACGTTCTCATAAAAGTAGCTCTTTAATTGACCTTTGACAACATAAGAAACCGATATACGGTAATTTCCTATGCTGATACCGACTACCTTATTGATTCTCATCATTAACCCCTAACTAATGTGTACTTTTTTATTTAATGGAATCCTCTTTCAAGGGTTCCGGTTCCCCAAAAATCATTTAAAACAAAAGACCGATGTACCAGTCTACAAATTCACTTCCTATCAGGATGGAAATCATGGTAGCAAGTGAGATGGATGGTCCGAATGGAATCTTTTCTTTCTTTAATATAAATACAAATACGAGTCCAACGATGCAGCTGAGTATGAGATTAAAAACCGCAACCCCCGGTCTCATATAAAGTCCTGTCATGAACAGTAGTTTAATGTCTCCGCCGCCAAGGCTCTCTTTTCCCGAAACCTTGTCGAAGATGATTGACAGAATCAGCATGAAAAGCGCTATACCAAAAGCACTTATAAGTCCGAACTTCAGATCCTGAAGCATCAGTTCAAGGGCACTCAGGGATTCTGTTCCTGTCTGTAACGAAGTACCTTCGGCTCCCAAAACTTCTCTTGCGAAGTATGAAGTCAGACCCTGTCCTTTAGTGAGTGCTGTCAGGGGCAGAGTCATTAGCCACCAGATGATCCCCATGACATGAAATCTGTCCGGGATTATGAAGGTCTTTAAATCCACAAGACTAAGTCCCATGAGGATAACTGAAAGTCCCATAAATCTTAGTGCTATGAAGGAAAGATCAAATTTCAGAACCAGCACTGCGAAGGTCAAACCCAGAAGGAATTCTACCCATGTTGACTCCGGGCTTATCTTTGCACCGCAGTGACTGCATTTTCCACCGGATTTTAAATACGATACTATAGGGATCAGATCTCCTGCCGTAAGCTGTGTACCGCACACATCACAATGAGAGCGTCCGTTGAGAACACTCTCCTGTTTTACAATACGCCAGGCCATACAATCGATAAAACTACCAAGAACAGTTCCAAAAACAAATGCTAAAGTCAGAATGTAAATAGTAAATCCAATGCTTGTATGGTCCATATGATTTCCTGCATATAAAACAAGAGTATGATTCCTTCGGTAAATCCTGAGGCACCATTATTAAAATCCGATAAAAATTCTAAACAAATCCCTTACTGATACGTCGACTTAAGATAATTCAAATATAAGCAAAATATAGTAATTTTACCCAAAATTCTTAAAAAATGGATTAAATTTCCACCGGAACTTTGTTGTGCGCACTCATGGAAAATTTAATAGAATTTTTATAATCACTATCTGATGTAAGAATTGAACAGAGTCTGTCTGTGAAAATATTAACTTTCCTGTCAAAATATTAAAATTTCCTGCATCAGACTTGCATTTAACCATTCTGATGTTATACTTCTGATGTTTAAACTGTGTGAGGGGACAACATATTTTTCCCGCATACACAACGTATCACTCAAAAGCGGTGCATGCGCAAATAATGTTTTAAATCCAGGAGGGTTAGAAATGAAGTTAAAGAAGCTTTTAACAGCAGGGATCGCTGCATTTATGATCGCAGGATCAGCTATGACAGCCATGGCAGGCCAGTGGATAGCCAACGGTAATTTATGGTACTATTTAAGTAGCAACGGTCAGTTCGCAGCTAATCAGTGGGTAGGTAACTACTATTTAGGGTCAGATGGACATATGCTCACAAACACATGGACACCTGATGGATATTTCGTAGGTGCTGACGGAAAGTGGATTCCAAATGCATTAAACTCTGACACAAATGCATCAATTTCTGTGATCGGTACATATACATGGGTATACACAGAGCCTAACAACGGTGCGGCTGCTATGCCTGCAACTTTCCTTGATACACGTGAAGTATCTGCTAACTCAGATAAGTCTCTTACAATCATCGAGAGAGCTAACGGAATGGGTGGTACAACCTCACAGGTTTCTTTCATGGGAACAAATCACTATGTAAGTGTTATCAACGGTCTCCAGTATGACTTCAACAACGGTAAGATGATCATCACAAATGTTGACGGAACAAAGATGCACTTCACAAAGACTGCTTAATATAAATATTTCAAGAATACTGAGTCCTGCGCATTGCGCAGGACTTTTTCTATGCCAATGGGGACGTATGTCAATGGTGACGGTTCTCTACGGTAGGGACAGTTCTCGCCGGAGAGAACCGTCCCTACCGGTACTAAAAAAAGCTCCTGAGATAACTAACCATCTCAGGAGCTCACTCTATTTCATATATAAATATCTTCTCTCTGACCATACGCATCTTTCCTCACTCAAAAGAAACTTGTTGCTTAAAAATCAAACAACCCGGTCATAAGTAGATCTTTCCTCATCCACCAGATAATCACTATCCAAAGCATAGTTGCTTTCTGCTAAAACATCAAAATTGCCATAAGCCACCTTAGCATGACTAATCTTTGCATTACGTATCTCTTCTTTGGATTTTGCCTGCCTTAATATACGCTTATACTCTTTTAACTCACTTTCCCTTTCGGTAACCTTACGATAAGACTCGGGATCATACTGCTGGAGATAAGCCTTCTCATCAGTTGAAAGCTTCTGCCCTGAATCTGCCTTGCGCTTTAACTGATCAAGATTTTGCTGATTCGGACGCTCAAAAAGAAGCTTATTCTCTTCTTTTGCTTCATCTGAATTCTCATTCTGAAACTTCCTGTTCTCAGACTGATATGTCTGATCCAGCTTCTGGTTGTTACGGCTCCGTAACTCCAAATACTGCTGCCAACGGCTTTCCGTACTAATCCGTTCCTGGTTATCGTATCTGGCTACACCCTCAATTGCCTGATAACTCATTTTGAACCTCCTTGTAATGATTAACGACTCTCCTTCGCCGTTAAAGTCAATGCTACGCATAACGTACATAGTATTTTATGAATTAATTATAGTATAGAAATACTAAATAGCAAACAAAATATAAGTAGTTTTTTCAAAAAATACATTAAAAAAATATAAACTTTATAAATTATTTTTATTATTCTGCTGTATATATCTGTTTATGAGAGTTTTGAAATTTAAAAACATACCGGCTAATGCATATATAAGGGATTATTCATCCTTTAGATAAAAAAACAGGTCTCGTTTAAACGAAACCTGCCAATGTCTGACCCTGAATAGCTATGAAACCCCAACTAAACTCAGGAGATCCCATATGTGCATTTTATCTTTGATAACATAAACTATCAGTACTGTCCGGCTTTCTTCTTAACAGAGAATTTCTCACACATTTCAACAGCAAATGGTATAGGATAAAGCTGCACCATGGTTGAATGTATCAGATCACCGATATCCATCTTGAATGCGACCTTAACAAACTGCTCCGACACCGAATCGAAGATTCTTTCAAAGGTTTTGATACTGTCCACATCGATCTTACATACTTCAGGCGGGCTTATATCAACCAACCGGTCAAGCAGTGTAGCAAGAGAGCTTGCCGATGCACCCATCATCTGGTTCATAGCTTCAGAGATGGCGCTCAGATGCATTTCATTCACCTCTCCTTCACTGCTTCCCGGACCTCCCATCATTAAATCTGTAATTGCGACAACATCCGGCTCCTGCAGGATGAAAACATTGTTTCCGTCAAGACCTTTAACGTAATGGATCTGTACAAAGATACAGGTCTTTTCATAATCATCCAATGCATTCTTTCTGCTGATGATGCTCACGCCCGGGGTAGTGATGTTTACGGGGTTATTAACCATCATGCTAAGATTTGTAGCTGCGTTTCCCATGCTGATATTTGCGATCTCTCCCAAAATATCCTTTTGCTCATTTGTTAATTCGCTCATTCGTATTCCCTCGATTTAAAATGATCTTTTCCTCGTATTCGTCTTAAAGAGCAGTCTTTGTTGTATGCTATTACTATTTGGCTAATGCCTCCCTGCTTTAGACCATCTACAACACGTAAGTTCATGGTTGCCCTTCAATACCCAAATAACCTTCTACTAATATGTATCGGTTAAAGCATTATCTTAATAAGAGATTCTTTTACAAAATTTATAGAAAACAAATTGTTTCAGGTATCAGGCTTCCGGATTCATGTAATCTTCAATCTGATACAGGTATCAGTTTTCGATTCATATAATAATTATTCTGCTTTCGGCTTCCAGCTTCTGGACATATGACCGTCATCTTCAAAAGCGTAATAATAATCGTCTATGATCCTTGTCTTGCTTTTCACTTTCTTTCCGCCGGAATCAAAATAAAACCAGTATTCTCTGGTGGCACCGTCTTTTCTTTCGTAAACAGGAAGCTGCAGCCAGCCTTCCTGCATTTGACCGTCATTCCACTCACCAAAGTAGTAATCCGAAAAGACCCATGCGATGGAATCGTAGTCCTGCTGTTTGACATCGGAGGAATCGATCCAGCCGTATAGCATACGTCCGTTTTTGTCGAATGCATATTTCTTTCCTTCGATGGTTTTAATGTCATCATCCGAGAAGTTTTTATCGGATTTATAAGCTTTTCCGTCATTTCCGAAGTAGTACATCCAGTACTGAGCCTTATAGTTCTTTTTCTCAGACTGGTCTATGGGGATTGCTTTCCAGGAGTCTCTGAGAAGTGCGCCATTGGAATCAACGTAATAGTATTCTATGCTGTCTTTTGCCTCTTCTGATATCAGTCTGTTTTTGGCAATGTTTCCGCCGGAATCCAGGTAAAACCAGTAGCCGTTTGCAGACTTCCATGTATTGGTGGCGACGGTTCCGTCATCCTTAACCCATTGCCAGACTCCGGAATTGTTTTTCCAGCCTTCAGCATATGAGGTTAATGCACCTGCCGTCGACATTATCACATATGTATATAGTGTGATCAAAATCCCTGTTTTGACCTTTGTATTCAGTATCATCCCCCAAATCACCCCTGTCTTTTTGCACACTTAGCGCGAAAACATCTCTATCTGATTTATCGGATAAAAGGCGGCGAGTATTACCATTTTTTATTATTTTGTTTAACGTCTGAACAGGCCGCTTTCCTGATAGTACCGGTCTTTGTCTTCGTACATTTTCTTATCAGCCAGTCGCTCCAGGTCGTCAACATTAGCTTCAGGATTTTCTTTGTGGGTGGCGTATCCTATGGATATAGACATTTGCTCAACCAGCTTGCCATGCCACTTTGCTGCTTCTGATAAGATACCTTCCTTTAGTTTTTCAGGTTCTTTTGTATGTGCGATGATGAAATATTCATCTCCGCCTGTTCTGTAAACGCGACCGTTTCCTGCCACAACCAGGGACATGCAGTCTGCCGCACCCTTTATAAGCTCATCTCCTGCGGCATG
>JAGAXP010000169.1 GCA_017940955.1 Oribacterium sp. | reverse complement strand
TTCCGACTTTTAAGCCATTATAATGAAAAAATCTTATATTTTCATTATTTTTGAAACAAATAAATTCCACCCCGTGGAATTTACTTCTACAAGATGGAATTTAGTCTTACAAAGTGGAATTAAGAATTACAACTGACCTTTATTAAAAAATTAATAAAGATCTACGTTCCTTTTGTGACATTCAGCAAAAGCTTCACAGAGGGATTCAAATAAAACGCTTAATGTATGCATTGAATAAGTTCTCCTTTCGATTAATGACTATACAGTTATGGCACTTTTTCGCTAAAAGTCAAGGCAGCAGGCTTCTTAAAGCGCCGTGAAACCCGTTCAAAGAAGAAGGAAATCATGAAAAAATAGTCAAAAAAAGATGCCGGGTTCATGATGAATACCGACATCTTTTAAAAATGGTAACAAATTGTTTTTTAAAAAATGAAAAAAGCGCATGAATGTAAACGATTACAATGGCAAAACTGTGAAATACGATGATTTTGAAAAATCATGCGAAAATTTTTCTGATGGGTCAGGCGCGAAAATACTTTTCATAGCTGTTTGTGCCGCCGAATCAAATGGCTGAACGGAGTTGGATATAAAGTATCACGGTAACAGCTTACCTGGACAGATACAGCTCTGCTATTTTGATATCCTCAGGGGTTGTTATCTTGATGTTCTCATAGGAGCCTGCCACTATCTTGACTCTTGTGCCTGTGTAGGCTTCAACCACCATGGCATCATCTGTAACAGGGATCATAAGCCGTCCTGCCTTTTCCTGATCTATAAGCTTTGCGTAAGCATTGTAGATCAGAGAAAAATCAAAGCTCTGAGGTGTTTCCATGAGCCATACCGAGCTTCGTTCCGGTGTGGACTTTACAAAGTGATCTTCATCAAGGATTTTGATGGTATCCTTTACGGGCATGCCGATTGCGGTTGCATGGTACTTGGCGGCATAACGTATGGAGTCATCGATTATCGGGTCCGTCAGCATTGGACGTGCGCAGTCATGGATAAGAACTATGGGATCATCTTCAGATGAAGCTGAATCTGTATCGATATGCTCGATTGTTTTGATCTCAGCCAATCCGTTGTAAACAGAATTATAGCGCTCTTTTCCGCCCGGAATAATGGCTCGGAGCTTAGACAAAGAACACGATGTTGTTCCGGTACCGGTTGCTCCTGCGCTATCAGAGGATGAAACAGCTTCGGTTTCGTTAACAATATCTGTTTTGAATCCGGTCAAGGATTTCATGTAGGGAATATCCTCTTCGGAAGTTGTTATGATGATCCCGTCTACACTCGGGTGCCGGTCAAATCTTTCTGCACTCCATGCAAAAAGAGGTTTGCCAAGAATCTTCATAAACTGTTTTTTCTGTTTGCTGTGCATACGTCTTCCGCTGCCGGCAGCCAAAACTATAGCGTAAACTTTTCTTCCCTCGTACATAGACACCTCCTCCATAAACAATTGTTTTTCAACATTTATATATGACATTCGGATGCAGATCTATACGATCTCTCTGATATCTTCTTTTTGTATTCTGATTATACAACAAAAATTTTTGCCAAAGAATTCGTAAATAAAAAACTCTGAGAAAAATATGCGAAAACAAAGGCGCATATCCTTCTCAGAGTAAATTATCGATTAACGGGCTTATCTTTCTCCAAGTTTGAGTCCCGGGCAGGCGTTCAGATCCAGACCGTCTCTTCGGCCTTTCAAATATTCATAATATCCGGCAAAGCCGATCATGGCAGCATTGTCCGTACAAAGCACCGGGCTTGGACGGTAGAAAGATATTCCATTCTCGGCACACTCACTTTCAAGCCTTGAGCGGATATGTGAGTTGGAAGCAACACCTCCGGCTATGGCAAGCTTTTTATAGCCCCGTTCCTTGCAGAGACCTATGGCTCTGGAAACCAGAGAGTCGGTTACTGCCTCCTGAAATGAAGCACAGAGGTCGGGAACATTGATGGTCTCTTCTTTCATTTTAGCCTTGTTGATGTAGTTGAGAACGGCAGATTTGATTCCGGAAAAAGAAAAATCATATGGATTATCCGCAACTGTTCCTCTTGGAAAATCTATGGCATGTGGATCACCGTTTCTTGCGGCTTTATCTATCTTGGGCCCTCCCGGATATCCGAGGCCCACGGCTCTTGCAACTTTGTCGAATGCTTCTCCCGCAGCATCATCACGGGATCTTCCGACTATCTCATATTTTCCGTAATCTTCCACCACCACAAGATGTGTATGTCCACCGGATACGATAAGGCAGGCAAAAGGCGGTTCAAGATCTTTGTTCTCTATGTAGTTAGCACTGATATGTCCTTCAATATGATGTATACCTACAAGCGGTTTGTTTAATGCAAAGCTGAGGGCTTTTGCTTCGGCAACGCCCACAAGCAGTGCCCCCACCAGACCCGGTCCGTAAGTGACAGCGATGGCGTCAATATCCTCAAAAGTGCAGTCAGCTTCCTTCAGGGCAAGTGAGATAACATCATCAATTTTTTCTATGTGCTTTCGTGAAGCAATCTCGGGAACGACACCACCGTATTCGGTGTGAATGGCAATCTGTGATGATATGATATTTGAACGTACTTCGCGACCGTTTCTTATGACAGCCGCAGCTGTTTCATCACAGCTGGATTCTATTCCCAAAATATTGATATCCTTCATTGCTTAGTCTCCCGGGTCCAAAGGCTGAGCATTACCGGTGCCCTGAACCCATTTATAATAGTTGAATACTTCTCTCTTATTCTTCGTCGTCAAAGGTAAGATCCTTAGTCCATCCGTCACGTGCAAACTTTACGGGGAAAATCTTCCATATGTCGTCCTTATAGATATCGGGACGCATCTCGCTAGGAGAATAGTGCGTGAACCACATCTCCCGGGGTTTTGCTTCGGCACCGATGGCTGCTGCCTCATACATCATCATGTGTTTGTTTTTCTTTGCATTTTCGAGCTTGTCACGTTCTCCGTACATGCCCTCGCAAATAAAAAGATCAGCGTCTGTTGCCATTTCCGTGATTGCGGGAGTCGGACGGGTGTCTGTGCAGTAGGTGACACTAAGTCCGCGTCTGGCAGCCCCCATAACCATATCGGGGGTGTAAATGATACCGTCCTCTGCGGTTATGGTCTCTCCGTGCTGCAGTTTATTCCAGTATTTAAGAGGTATATTCTGCTCGTTCGCTTTTGCTGCATCAAATTTACCCAGGCGTCTGATGCTTATCTTATAGCCATAACAGGTTACTTTATGATTGACCTTAAAGGCATCGATAACAAATGGACCAAACTCCAACTGCTGAACAGGCTCTTCAAGTTCGTGATATATGATCTCAAAGGGAAGTTCAGGCGCAACTATGCGGAGTCCGTCCACAACTCTTTTAAGACCCTTTGGTCCCACAAGGTGTATGGGTTCTGTACGCTCTGCATTGCCTATGGACAGAAGCATCCCGGGTAATCCCGAAATGTGATCTGCATGAAAATGTGTAAAGCAGATCAGATCTATAGGTTTTGGCGACCAGGATTTCTCCTTCATGGCTATCTGTGTGCCTTCGCCGCAGTCTATAAGCATGTTGCTTCCGCTGCATCTGAGCATAAGGCTGGTAAGCCATCGGTTTGGAAGAGGCATCATGCCTCCTGTTCCAAGTAAACAAAGATCAAGCATATAAATAAATCCTTTTTTAATGTATAAGGTCGGACTCAGCTTTATAGTTCACCTGTAAAGGAGCCAATTAAATCTGAATATGTATGTCAGAAATGAAAGGCTAAAATCTTTAGTATGTATTTGGAGAACAACAATCTGATCCTTAACTTATTTTGGGTTTTTGGCGTATTATAGCGTTAATTGCATGATGATGGCATCATCTGTCGGATCCCTGTAATAGCCTTTTCTTACGTAGAGCTCCTTAAATCCCAGTTTTTGGTATAAGGCTCTGGCAGGAGTATTGCCGGCACGGACTTCGAGAAAAATGACTGAAGCTTTTTCTGTCAGGGCTGTCTGTATCATCTTCTGCATAAGTGTCTCGCCTATACCGTTTCTTCGCATATCGGGAGAAACACAGATATTTTCGATTTCTGCTTCGGGACCCAGTAAGCGTAAAACAGAGTAACCTGCGAGATTATTTATATAACTTTCCCGGTCTTCGGTATTTACAGGACGCTTATGAACCACCATGGGATAGTCATAATCCGATGACAGGGCAGTTTCGAAGTCTTTTGAACTCCATGCCATTTTGCCAAAGGATGATCGTTCCAGTTCCAGAATCTCCGGAAGGTCGCTGATATCCATAAACTCTATAGCATTTAAAGTGATCATCATAATCTATATTATTTAAAGAAAACCCGTACCAATACATTCAGGGTATAACGAGTAAACGCACTATAAGATAATTCAGAAACGGCAGTAGATTGCGTTTACGAGTCTAAATCCAAATGACGTGATCCGGACGTTGATTTTTATTAAAACCTAATAGTAAAGTCACTGCACCATGAACGTGAGTGTCTGTTTATAATAAGGACCGCAGTATAAATGAAATCAGAGATTCTCGGGTATGGATTCATCTTCGTATCCGGAATCCTCTCCTATTTTATAGTTACGGGCTGCAAGAACATCTTCGGCGGAAGACTTCTTAAGCTTGTTTGGATCGTCATGGGTGATATCGAATTCTCTGAGACCCGAAGCCTCTTTCTCACGTTCTGCCTGCGGTTTTCTTATATAGCTTAGACGAAAATCTTTTCCGATTACGGTCTCTCCGGCTTTCAGCTTTTCCATACCTATCAATGCCACCGATGAAGCTCTTTGGAGGAGATTCTGAGGGGAGGCAAAACCAAAGGGTACAGTCAGATGTTCCATAAGATATTCTCTGTATACAGGTACGGCATCGCCGAGGAAAAGATGACGACCACCTGTACTGTTAATGTTTCCGGCCAGTTCATCAATGCCTATAGCCTCTTCTTCACCCATCAGTTTACCGTCAAGAAAGGTTCCGGTGTATACCTGCTTGCGCCGTGCATCCATGATGGGATGAACATATAATGCATCCTTATCCGGTGCTGTCCTGTTTTCTCCGGAGGATTCGGTACCTGAATAAATGCCGCCCATATCGGAAACATTTTTCGCAAGTCCTTCCAGTGTGCTGACCTCTATAAGAGGGATTCCGTAACCAAGAGCAAGACCCTTTGCTGTGGAAGCACCGATACGAAGACCGGTGAAGGAGCCGGGACCTGCACTTACTGCGATGGCATCAAGATCTGAGACATTTCGTCCGGTACGCGAAAAAATCTCAGCCACCATAGGTAACAGTGTCTGAGAATGTGTAAGTCCTATATTGGCGGAATACTCTGAAAGTACAAGATTGTCTTCTATTAGCGCACATGACGCAGTATGTCCTGATGAATCTATACCTAAAACCAACATGTTTTTCTATCCATTTCTATAGTTCAATACTCTATTTTTCTGTAATCGAATCCTTTGTCCAGATCCTTTTTGATGCGAACCCAGTGAGCCTCTTCAGGAATCAGCTCATCGATCAGCTCCGGCCATTCAATGATAGAGACACCCTTCCCATAAAAATAATCTTCATAACCGATTTCTTCCATTTCGGAGGGGTCGCCGATTCTGTATACATCAAAATGATAGAGGGGGATACGGCCGTAGTATTCCTTTACTATGGTGAAGGTGGGCGAATTTACATAATCGTCAATGCCCAGCCCCTCGGCAAAGCCCTGGGTAAAGACTGTTTTGCCGACCCCAAGGTCGCCATCAAGGCAAATGATATCACCCGGTTTTGCAGCCTCACCCATTTTTTTGCCAAATGCGAAGGTGTCCTCCGCAGAGTTACTTTCAAATACCATTTTAAGCTTCTTTCTCGGTTTCTTTTTCAGTACGGATAAAGTGGAATATGCGCCGGCCTGTCTTAGCCTCAAAAGCTTTTACATTATCAAGGAAGTCATCCTCGAACATAACATCCGTAAGAAGTGCAAACTCATCGGTCCTGTTATTAAGTACTATTGGCTTAAGCTCGGAATCCTCGTTAAGGAAATATTCCCTGAGGTCAGCTTCAATGTCTGAGGATGTACCCTCCACTCTTATGAAATATGAAAAGGCATTGGACCCCATGGGTTCTATCTCAAGCATATTTTCGGACCAACCGATTCCCTGGAATTCGTTCTTGTGACGAACTGCGGCAATTATGTCGGAAACAACTGCACTTGCAGTGGGAAGCTTTCCTGCACCCATTCCGTAAAGCATGGTGGTTCCCAGGCAGTTACCTACGATGCGGATACCGTTAAACACGCCGTCAACACTGAAAAGAGGATCAGACTTAGGAATCATCATAGGTACAACATAAGCGAAATACTTATCTTCTACCTGCTGTACGGAACCAAGAAGCTTTATGGTCATGTCAAGCTCATGGGCATAGGAGAAATCCAGCTTTGAAATATTGCGGATACCCTCTGTGTAGATATCTTCATGGCGGCAGCGGTCTCCGGAAGCCATGCTGAGGAGAATTGCTGTCTTTCGGGAAGTATCAAAGCCATCTATATCTGAAGACGGGTCACGCTCTGCATAGCCGAGACGCTGAGCTTCCTCAAGAGTTTCGCTGAAATCAGCACCCTTTTCACGCATATTGGTGAGGATAAAGTTGGTGGTTCCGTTCATAATTCCGGTTATCTCAATGAGATTCTCACCGGCATAATTATGATGTATGGTTCTGATGACCGGGATTCCACCGCCTACAGAGGCTTCGAAATAAAAGTTACAGTTATGAGCCTTTGCGATACTGATAAGCTTTGAACCGCAGGCATCTACGAGAGCCTTGTTGGAGGTTACACAATGCTTACCTTTCTCGAGACAGGCTTTTACGAATTCGTAAGCCGGGTGTATGCCACCCATGGTCTCAACAACAAGACCAATCTCATCATCATTTTCAATGATGGAAAAGTCGTTGATAAGCTTATCGTTATCTTCAGGTATGGACTCACGGATATCAAGCACATACTTTAATTCTACAGGTTCCCCGATCTTTTTTTTCAGGATTTCCTGATTTACTCTGAGAACCTCTGCCACACCCGAACCAATGGTTCCATAACCCATAACTGCAATTTTCATAAAGGACTCCTTTTTACAATAAGATTTGATAAAACCATTATATCATCCCAATAGGTGTAAGGATGGAGATTTGCTGCTGGAAAAACAGCGATCATATCGGTTTTTCCATATTACTTTTTCATAAGAGGTATGCTTTGCTTTAAAGCATCTAAACCGGAGACTGTTCCTGTGCAATGATCTTTACATATTGTATGTTAGGCCAGGACTCGATATCCTGAATCATGGCATTGATATCGGAAGTGTCTTCCCGGACTTCGATGGATACGGTAAGAGTCGCAATGGAATTTACCGGGATGGACTGGTGTATGGTAAGTATGTTGGCTCTGTATTCGGAAATCTTCGAGCATATTTTTGACAGGAAACCAAGCTCATCATGCATCTGCATAACCAGGGTTACCGTCTTTCCTTTTGAGCTGTCATAAAAGGGAAAGATATCCTCTTTATATTTATAAAAGGAACTGCGGGAAATGCCTGCTTTTTCGGTTGCTTCCGCAATGGAGACACCCTTTTCGTTTTCAAGGATGCTCTTTACTTCAACAACTTTCTTTAAAACTGTCGGTAATGCTTTTGTTCGAACAACAAAATAATCTGACTCGTTATTCATCAGAAAGCCTCCATGTAAAAAACATTAACAGCATCAAATCCGGATGAGGACATAATCCTTTCAGAGCCGGATAAACTCGCCACCCATGTCTCTATAGTGGCGATCTGAAGGTGGGTATTAAATTAGTCGTCTCCCTGGATCCTGCGGTCAGGACAGCCAAGCTGCATCCATTTAAGGTAAGCGGTGATAAAGCGGTCGATATCTCCGTCGAGTACGGCGTCCGTATTGGAAGACTGCTCGCCTGAACGAAGATCCTTGACCATGCGATATGGCTGGAGTACGTAGGAACGGATCTGGGAACCCCAGCCGTTATCCTTAACTTCTCCTCTGATTCCGGCGATCATTTCTTCCTGCTCGGCCTTTTCCTTGAGATAAAGTCTTGCCTTCAGCATCTGCATGGCCTTGGCGCGGTTCTGTACCTGGGAACGCTCTTCCTGACAGGCTACTACGATACCTGTGGGGATATGAATGAGACGTACGGCAGATGAAGTTTTGTTGATGTGCTGTCCGCCGGCACCGGATGAACGGAATACTTCCATCTTGATGTCCTCGGGACGAACTTCGATGTCGATATCAGTCTCGATATCCGGCATGATATCACAGGATACGAAGGATGTCTGTCTCTTGCCCTGGGCATTAAAAGGTGAAATACGTACCAGTCTGTGGATGCCTGCCTCTGAACGGAGATATCCGTATGCGTACTGACCGTCGATCTCGATGGTGGCTGATTTAATGCCGGCTTCATCTCCCTCAAGGTAGTCAAGAATCTTATAGGTGAAACCATGGCGCTCAGCCCAGCGTGTGTACATACGGTAAAGCATGCCTGCCCAGTCATTGGACTCGGTTCCACCGGCGCCTGCATTGAGACGAAGGATAGCGTTCATGGTGTCATATTCACCTGAAAGAAGAAGTCTTGTGGACATGGCATCAAGCTTCTCTGTAAACTCATCAAGCATTTCCTTAACTTCGGCAACGCTTTCCTGATCATCTTCCTCTTCTGCCATCTCGATAAGTGCTCCGATATCCTCGTATGCCTGCGTAAGATCTTCGTAGGCCTTTACGTCATCCTTTAGACGACGTGCTTCGGTTGAGTACTGATTCGCGGTTTCGGGGTTTGCCCAGAAATCAGGCTCCTCCATCATTCGGTCAAGCTCAACGATTCTTTTCTGCTTGTTGTCAAGGTCAAGAGAAGCGCCGAGATCCTTAAGGGACTGCTCTTTGCCATTAAGTTCAAATTTATACTGCTCTAACTCTACGATCATAGTAATTCCTTTTTTATAAACGTTTGATAGGTGAGGACTATATTACAGTCTTTTTGGGAGATTGTAATGTTTCTATTCAGAAACTTATGAAAAAATGCCGCGAAAGCTTCTTTTCGCGGCATGGTCACGGTGCGGATTAAAGTACCGAATTGTTTCAGTTCTCCGGTTTATCGCCGGGTGCCGGGGTCTCGCTGTTCTGAGGATTCATTGCTTTTAAATACTCGTTGCGTCCATGGCACTGCTTATATTTCTTTCCTGAGCCACATGGACACGGGTCATTTGGATATACCTTACGAACCTCACGCTTTTTTGGAGCTGCGGCTACTGTGTTATCACGGTTTGTGCCGGTTACCTGTGCAACCTGCTCACGCTCAACCTTCTGCTCTACCTTTATGTGATAGAGGATACGGATAGTATCTTCCTTAATGGCTGTGGTCATCTCCTCAAACATTGAGAAGCCCTGGATCTTATACTCTACAAGAGGATCCTTCTGACCGTAAGCCTGGAGACCGATACCGTCACGCATGAGATCCATATCATCAATATGGTTCATCCACTTCTGGTCAATGACTCTTAAAAGAATGACTCTCTCGATCTCACGAACCTGCTCAGGATTAGGGAAGTCTGCTTCCTTCTGTTCATAAAGCTTGATGGCTTCCTCCTTGAGAAGCTGCTTAAACTCATTCTTGGTCATGGTGTTAAACTGATCTTCTGTGAGTTTAAGCTTAGGAAGAGGAATGATGGTCATCAGTGTATCATTTAGGCCGCTGAGATCCCAATCCTTTGCAGTAGAATCTTCTGCAACATTGGCATCAACATAGTTCTCAATGATCTCCTGAATAAAGCTGATGATAAGAGGACGAAGGTTGTCTCCGTTGAGAACCTTAGAACGCTCATCATAAATAACATCTCGCTGCTCGTTGTTTACTTCATCGTACTTAAGAAGGTTTTCACGGATGCCGTAGTTGTTAAGCTCTATCTTCTGCTGTGCCTTTTCGATGGCATTGGAAAGCATCTTGTGATGAATCTGCTCTCCCTCAGGTACGCCAAGGGCTTCAAACATGCTCATAAGACGATCTGAACCGAAAAGCCTCATGAGATCATCCTCAAGTGAGATGAAGAACTGAGACTGTCCCGGGTCGCCCTGTCTTCCGGCACGTCCACGGAGCTGGTTATCGATACGTCTTGATTCATGACGTTCTGTTCCGAGGATGTGAAGACCACCGGCTGCCAAGGCTTCCGGATCAAGCTTGATATCGGTACCACGACCTGCCATGTTGGTTGCGATGGTTACGGCGCCGTGCTGACCTGCATCTGCTACGATGGCGGCTTCCATTTCATGGAACTTTGCATTCAGGACATTGTGCTTGATGCCGCGTCGCTTAAGCATTCCGCTGAGGAGCTCGGAGGTGTCAATGTTGATGGTTCCGATAAGTACAGGTGCGCCTGTCTCATGGATCCTAACTGCTTCATCAACTACAGCCTGGAACTTTTCTTTCTTTGTCTTATATACCGCATCATCCAGATCTACACGCTGTACGGGGCGGTTTGTGGGGATACAGATAACATCCATGTAATAGATGTTACGGAACTCTTTTTCCTCGGTCTGGGCAGTACCGGTCATTCCGGCCTTCTTGTCAAACTTGTTGAAGAAGTTCTGGAAGGTAATGGTTGCAAGAGTCTTGGACTCACGCTTTACCTTAACATGCTCTTTTGCTTCTATTGCCTGATGGAGACCATCGCTGTAACGACGACCCGGCATGATACGTCCGGTAAACTCGTCTACGATGAGGATCTCGTCTTCCTTTACAACGTAGTCCTTGTCACGGTGCATAAGGTTGTTTGCACGGAGAGCAAGGATAACGCAATGCTGGATCTCGAGGTTCTCGGGATCTGCAAGGTTCTTTATATGGAAGAACTGTTCTACCCTGTGAACACCTTCCTGAGTAAGGTTTACGGTCTTTTCTTTTTCGTTAACGATAAAGTCACCGGTCTCTTCGATCTCTTCTCCGAGGATGGCATCGAGCTTGTTGAACTCGGCTGACTCTTCACCTCTCTGAAGCTGCTTTGCAAGAATATCGCAAACCTCATAGAGCTTTGTTGACTTTCCGGACTGTCCGGAAATGATAAGAGGTGTACGTGCTTCATCGATAAGAACGGAGTCAACCTCGTCGATGATGCAGTAGTGGAGACCACGGAGAACCTGCTGGTTCTTATATACTGCCATGTTGTCACGAAGATAATCGAAACCAAGCTCGTTATTGGTAACATATGTAATGTCACAGTTGTAAGCCTGCTGACGTTCCTCTGTTGTCATGGAATTGAGAACAACACCAACCTTGAGACCAAGGAACTCATGGATACGGCCCATCCACTCGGCATCACGCTTTGCGAGGTAGTCATTGACGGTTACGATATGAACGCCCTTTCCTTCAAGTGCGTTTAAGTATGCAGGTGCTGTGGAAACAAGGGTTTTACCTTCACCTGTTCTCATCTCTGCGATACGGCCCTGATGAAGTACTACTCCACCGATAAGCTGTACGGGGAAATGCTTCATGCCGTTTACACGTTTTCCGGCTTCACGGACAGTTGCAAATGCTTCCGGGAGGATGTCATCCAGTGTCTCCCCGTTGGCAAGACGCTCTTTGAATTTTGCTGTCTGCGCCTTCAGTTCTTCATCTGACATGGCAGTCATCTGCTCGTCTAATGAAAGTATTTTATTAATGATTGGTTCAATTCTTTTAAGCTCACGTTCAGAGTGGGTACCGAAAACCTTCTCAAATAAACTCATCTATATACTCCTTAATAACCGTGTGCAGGTTTAAAATGGCACACTTTCAACTCTACTTTCGGCTATAACCATGAAATCTTATCACTAACCTCTTTTTTTTTCAAGACGGGCGGGAAAGTTTAGAGAGATTTAAGTTTAGTGAAATGGGTCGCAGGGCGGAGCCGGTGGATACCCACCGACTCCGCCCTGCTTACGTTTTGGCTGAAATAGTATTATTGATCTTTTGTGCTTACGTTTAGGTTGAACTATTATTGTGCTTTCTTCGTGCTTGCGTTTTCGTGAGTTGAAGGAATGGTGAAAATAACATCTTTACTTTCGCCCGGTTGTAAGAGAACTTTTTCGAAGGCGATGAGTTCTCTCACCTGGGCTTTTTTGTTGTCGCCGAAGATCATGACGGTTTCGGCGCCTGCTCTGTCACCGGTGTTGGTGACGGTGAGGGTTAAGGTATTGCCTTCGAGCTTTTCATTATTATAGGAAAAAGTTGTGTAGGAAAGTCCGTGACCGAAAGGGAAAAGTACAGGGATGTTGTGCTTATCGGTGTACTTGTAGCCGATTTCGTAGCCTTCCTTATAATGAACTTTATCTTTGCGGCCGAAGTCTCCAACGCTGAAGGCGGAGCAGTCATTGAGGTCGAGGTAGAAGGTTTCGGGAAGCTTTCCGGACGGGTTAATGTCTCCGAAGATGGTGCGGGCAAGGGCTCTTCCGCCTTCGCAGCCGTTGTAGTAGGACCAGAGGACGGTATCTGCCTTGTCGATCCAGGAGCTCATATCAACCGAGCTTCCGCTGATCAGGACGATGACTGTATCTTTTCTGAGTTCCAGGATGGACTTGATGAGTTCGTCCTGTCCGTAAGGGAGCTTCATGTCCGGCTTGTCAAAGCCTTCTCTGTCAAGCACATGGTTGAGACCGCCTACGTAGATGACACTGTCGTAGTTATTCTCTCTTAATGCCTTAAGTACCTCTTCTCTCTTTTCTTCGGATACTTTTTTAAGCTGGTCGTTGCTTTCCACATCTACTTTTTCGAGACTGTTTTCCTGCCAGTTGATCTCGGTGCTGTCAGGAGCAATGTCTGCGTCGTAGCCTGAGAGGTAATCAATCTTTGTGTTCCCGCCCAGGAGTTCCCTGAGACCAAGGAGCGGGTTTATCTCGTAAAGTGCCTTTATCTCTGCGCTTCCGCCGCCGAGGCTGTGCTGCCTTATGGCATTATCACCTACAACGAGGATGCGGCGCTGCTTTTCCGGATCCAGAGGAAGGACATGACTTTCATTTTTGAGAAGAACCAGAGACTCTGCTGCGATTTTTGCTGCGGTTTTATGGTGCTCCTCTGTGTTGTAAGAACCCTTCTGTCTCTTGCCGGAAAGCATATGAAGCTTATCCATGAGAAGGAGAAGCCGGAATACTTTCTTATCTATAACACTCTCGTCTATCTTCTTTTCCAGAACCATCTTCTTAAGTGGTTCTGCGAAGCAGTATTCGTCGAAGTTGTCGGTTACGGACATCTCCAGGTCACAGCCCGCTGTGGCTGCTTTATAGGTGTCGTGAACTCCGCCCCAATCAGAGATGACAACACCGTCATAGTTCCACTCTTCGCGGAGGATTGTGTCAAGGAGGAACTTATTCTCGCAGCAGTAGTCACCGTAAACCCGGTTGTAGGCGCCCATTACGGAGCCGGCGCCGCCCTCCAGCAGGACTCTTCTGAAAACTTCAAGGTAAGTGTCTCTGAAGATTTCCTCGTCTATTTCGGAGTCCACACTCATTCGCTCTGTTTCCTGGTTGTTTAAAGCAAAATGCTTAACGCAGGCAGCCACATCATTTTCCTGAACACCCTTTACGAACTCGATGGCAAGCTCTGAGGTGAGGTATCCATCTTCGCTGAAGTACTCGAAGTTTCTTCCGCAAAGAGGGCTTCTTTTGAGATTTATTCCCGGAGCAAGGATTACATCTTTTCCTCTGCCACGGGCCTCCGCGCCGAGAACATTACCCTCATCATGAGCAAGGGCCCTGTTGAATGTGCTGGCGAGTGCACTGTTGCAGGGAAGGTAGGTCACGAGATCATCCTGGTAGTTGAGGGATATCCATTTGCTGTCATAAAACTCTCCTCTTACGCCCATGGGACCGTCGGAGGTGATGAGCGGAGGAACACCAAAACGCTCAACTCCGTCATTGTGAAAGAATCCGCTTCCGTGAAGCATGCCGATTTTTTCGTCCAGAGTCATCTTCTGAACGAGCTCTTCTATCTGTTCTTTAGTCATAGTTTCATCCTTTGCAATATTCAACAATATACTATTAGAAACGGAATCATCCCGGTCATGGGTAAAGCTGATCGGTTTCTGTTTATTGTGTAGTATGTGTTTTTATAAGACGGGATCATCCAAGCCATGTTTGTGGTTAATCATGGACTAAGATGATCCCGATGAGTTTTTTGAATTATCCCTTTACGGCACCTGAGGTGATGCCGCCTACGATATATTTAGATAAGAAAAGATATATCAGGATAACAGGGAAAATGGAGGCAGCTATCATTATGTAAACCTGTCCCATATCGAATCTGAGCCAGTCGGCACCTCGTAATTGTGCGATAAGAACCGGAAGGGTCTTTTTGGTATCGGTGTGAAGTATGAGGGCCGGTGTGAAGTAGTTGTTCCAGCTTCCCACAAAACTGAAGATAACCTGAACGCTGATGGCCGGTTTAAGAAGCGGCATGATGATGGTGTTAAAGGTTCTGAACTCTCCGGAACCATCGATTCTTGCTGCCTCAACCAGTGACATGGGCAGATTGCTTGCCATGTACTGTCTGAAATAGAAATAAGTAACCGGTGAAGCGATTGAAGGTATGATGAGTGGGATAATGGTATCATCGAGCTTCATGTTGTTGATGAGCTGGATAAAACCGAGGACTGTAACCTGACCCGGGATCATCATGATGGCGAGGATGAATGCTGCTATGGCATCTCTTCCTTTGAATCGATAGGTGTTAATGGCGTAGGCTGTCATAGCTGAGAAGTATACGCAAAGGACTGAGGAGCAGACAGCCACTGTAAGGCTGTTTACAAAACCCTTTGCTATAGGTATGGTTCCGTTTACCAGGTTTTCCCAGTTTTCAAAGATGTGATTGCTGGGGAGCATGGTGAAACCACGGGTCATCTCGGCATGAGATCTGGTTGCGTTTATAAGAAGTATGTAAAACCATATGAGGCACAGGAATGTGAAAATGCCAAGTACCACGTAGGCTATGGCTCTTCTGGTCCCGACAGGAAGACCACTGCTTGCATGAGTTTCCATTATTATCTCCGTTCTGCCGCCTTTTGGCTGACGGCACAGATGATGTTAAAAATCAATTTTCACTAATCCCGGTTTCTCCGCTCTTTGGATGGCGGAACCGAAGGAAGTGAATAGTAATATATACATTAATCTTTCTTTGCGCTGTTTATTTTGAATACCACTAAGCTGAGCATGGCGGTGATGATAAACATATAAACTGAAAGGGCGCCGCCCATTCCGAAATTCTTACTTGTGAGGTACTGATTCAGGTTCATGATTACTGTGGTGGTTGAACCTGCGGGTGTACCTTTTCCGTTTGTGAGAATCTGGGGAACATCGTACATCTGAAGTCCGCCGATGAGTGAAGTGATGAGAACATAGATGAATATCGGACGGAGTATCGGCATGGTGATGCGGAAGAAAATCTGGGAAGCACTTGCGCCGTCAACTTCTGCCGCTTCGTAAAGGGAACCGTCGATTCCCAGCATGCCTGCAAGTAACAGAATGGTTGTATTTCCGAACCACATAAGGAAATTCATAAGCATTATCAGTATTCTGGATGCTGCGATGCTGTTCATGAATTTAAAGGGCTCTTTCAGGATGTGGAGACTCATGAGCATCTGGTTTATGGGACCTGCATCTGCGAAAAGAGCGAAAAACAACATTGAAAATGCTGATGCCATGATAAGGTTTGGCATGTAGATTACTGTCTTGAAAAATCTCTGACCTTTAAGCTTGAGGCTTGGGTCTGAGAACCAGTAGGCAAGAATGAGAGCCACTGTGATCTGAGGGATAAATCCGCCTATCCACATGATAAGAGTGTTGCCGAGATATTTCCAGATCTCCGGTGATGAGAGAAGCTTTATGTAATTTTCAAGCCCAATGAATCTGGGACCTATCTGGGTCAGGCCGGAATAATAGTTCTCAAAGAAGCTGTTATAGATGGTTGACGCCAAAGGGATGAAGCTGAAGATTACATACACGAGAAAAAACGGTATGAGAAATATATAACCCCAGCGATTATATCTGGCTGTTGTGCCGGATGCCTTCTTAGCCATGTGGAACCTCCAAAGTGGTCTTGCATGGGATTGCCTTCCGATTTCTGTTGGAAGGCAATCCGCTGTATAACCATGATCTGAAAAAAGAGATGATGTGTGAGAAAAAATGTTTTTCATAAAAATGCCTGTTGGGTGTAAGCCTGTGTGACATACAAGATGAGAAAGCTGCTTTTACAGGGCAGGCAATACCTGCGCCTGTATGCAAAATTTACTGCTGTGGATGAAGCCAAGGGATCGGAAATATCAACGGGTAAGATCAGGGTATCTTGTTGTAGCAAGTGTATAGAATTGTTCCATAGCCTTATCTATAGAATCGTAATTACCCTTGATGTAATCGCCCATAGCTGACTGGAAATCCTGAAGGAGTCCCTGATCGTAAGCTGTAAGGTTAGCCATGTCGATCTTGTCAGCCCCTGCACAGAACATCTTGAGAGGGTTCTGACCTCCGAGAACTTCATTGGAATAAGATTCGTCGTTTGCGAGCTCTTCCATGACAGGCTTGTTGTTTACGAAATCATTGTCCTTAAGTACAATGTCCTTCATGATCTCAGGATCGCAGGTGATCTTTCTTATTATATCGGCAACTGTGTCACCGTTGTCTGTTCCTGCAGCTGCGCAGATCCATGTTCCACCCCAATAGAAGCCCTGAGGTCCTTCGATGGCACCCCAGCCGCCTTCGTGAGCGATAGAGCCTTCAACATCCTTTGCCATGGAGAAATCGATGAGCCATGCAGGTCCGAAGTAAGCAAATACTTTTCCTTCGGGATAGAAGCCCTTTGTCCAGTCGTCTGTCCACTGGTCGTAGGTATCACAGTAACCGGCATCAACAAGTGCCTTTGAATCCTCTACCCACTTGATGAGGTTGTCATCAACCTGGATCTTCTTATCTTCCGTAACCCATGGAAGCTTTGAATTGTTCTGATAAATTCTGAAGGTATCGGCCATGGAGGATACTACATGATAGCCCTTGTCCTTAAGCTCGGCGGCTGATTCATTGAATTTATCCCAGTCAGAGAAATGCTTCTGTACCTCTTCCGGATCCTGTGTTCCGAATACCTCTTCTGCTACTTTTCTGTTGTAGATCATTACTCCGGGGCAGCCCTGCCATGAGCTTCCCTTGATGACGCCCTTGGAATCTGTAACAACATCCTGTGTGTACTTGTACTGATCCTTCATGTCCTCTTCGGTGATACCAAGCTCTGAAAGAGGAAGCGTAAAGTCTGTATCGGTGTACTTTATAGCGTAATCGGCTTCTACAAGGAAGAGGTCAAGCTTTTCGTCCTGCGGTGCCTTATCCTGAGCAAGGAGGATCTCATCGAGCCTGTTCTGGTAAGCATTCTCCTGGTTAGGCGTAATGTGCCACTTTACTGTAATATCGCCGATCTTTCCTGTGGTTCCGTCAACCTCTTCATATCCCGGATAGTGGTCTATAAGGCGGGATTTGAACTCTTCGTTCCAGGCTGCGATGTTAAGAACCTTTCCGGCACCTTCTGCGGCTGCGGTTGTTGCCACCGGAGTACTGTTGCCTCCGCATCCTGTAAGCACACCAGCTGCAACTGTGGCTGAAAGTAATAAACTAAGCATTGATCGTCTCATAATTGATTGCCTCCATTGTTTTTTAATGAATAGTATTTTTGCTTATCGGCTGAGAGCCGGTACTTTTGTTGCCGGAGGGCGCTGATAGTAATTTTTTGGGCGCACTCTGCGGCTTTGTAGGAATAGAGAGTTTTATGTCTGTTTCGTTAAAGCTTTGAGACAGATTCTCCTTCGTCGAGTTTTCCTTCTACAAGCAGATGCTCGATGAGAGTGCCTTTCGGGTTGTTTATAAGCGCTATAAGCTTTTCTGCTGCAAGGGAACCCAGCTTTTTAGTATCCTGTACAACTGTGGTAAGTCTTGGGTTTATCCTTCTCGCAAGCTCGATCCCGTCGTAACCTGCTATGGAAATATCCTCGGGAATCCTAAGCCCCCTCTCTCTTACTGCATTTATACAGCCAAAGCAGGAAAAGTCATCGGGGCAGATGATGCAGGTGGGCGGGTTTTCCAGATCCAGCAGCTTCTTTGTTGCCTCATAGGTTCTGTCGGTATCTCTGTAGGGCGCTGTGATCATGTATTCGTCAGGTACCGAAACATTAAGCTCCTGCATGGTGTTATAGAAGCAGGCGAGTCTTCCCTGTGTTACGGAAGTGTTTTCGTAGGCATGTATATATGCGATCCTTCTGTGACCCTGGTCATATATATAATGGAGCATTTCCCGCATGCCCTTTATGTTGTCGGATTGAACGGACATGCAGCTGTCAAACATGTGATCGATGGTCACCACCGGTATGCTGCTGCTCACAAGCTCATAAACCTGGGGATCGTAGAAGTCCACGCAGGCGATGACAACTCCGTCAAAGCCTCTGTATAAGGCATGTGAAAGATAAGTGCTGTTGTCGTTCCGTTTCCCTGAGTTTATAAAGGTGATGTCGTAGCCATTGGCCTCAGCGGTTGTTTTGAAGCTGTCCAGAACATGGGAGAAATAATCATGGGTAAGACCGCTGTGGGCTTCGTCCACGAACAATACTCCGATATTGTAGGTTTTGTTGGTCTTTAATGCCTGGGCGGCAGCGTTTGGCCTGTAACCAAGCTCTTCCGCAACCTTCCGGATGTGCTCCTTAGTCTCCTCGCCTATGTCGCGATGGTTGTTCAGGGCTTTTGACACCGTTGCTATCGATACGCCGCAGGCATTGGAAATGTCTTTTAAAGATACTGTTCTTTTAGCCATGTTGTTTTCCAATCGTTTAACTTAATCGTTTTCGTAATGCAAATATACATCAACATGTCGATGAATGCAATACCATTTTCAAATTTTTTGTGTATCATTCACAGCAATACCGGTTTATGTGGCGGAATTACGTCAAAAAATGCGATCATACCAAGAGCCGGAGCAAGGTTTTTTCTGATTCTAGAGGAATATCAAGTAAACGTTTTCTGATAAATTTTGCAATTTTCTATTGATAAATATCGATATCGACTATATAATCCGACTATATCCAACTTAAACGATTAAGTATTAAACGGAGGCATTTTATGAAATACGGTTACTTTGATGACGCTGCCCGTGAGTACGTTATCACAACTCCCAAAACACCTTTGCCATGGATAAACTATCTTGGAAATAAGGAATTCTTTTCATTGATCTCTAACACCTGCGGAGGCTACTCCTTCTATAAGGACGCTAAGCTTCTCCGCCTTACAAGGTATAGATACAACAATGTCCCGTATGACAATAACGGTAAGTATTTCTATGTAAAGGACAGAAACCGGAATACTGTCTGGAATCCGGGCTGGCAGCCTGTAAAGACTGACCTTGACAGCTACGAGTGCCGCCACGGTCTTGGGTACAGCAGATTCACATCCTCTAAGGATGGGGTTGAGGCAGAGCTTCTTACCTTTGTTCCTATGGAGGATAACTGTGAGATCTCAAGGATCACTCTTACAAACAAGGGTCAGGATACAGCCGAGCTGTCACTCTTCTCTTATGTTGAGTGGTGCCTCTGGAATGCGGATGATGATATGAAAAACTTCCAGAGAAACTTAAGTACAGGCGAAGTTGAGGTTTCAGGTGAAGGGTCTGTTCTCTTTCATAAGACAGAATACAGGGAAAGAAGGAATCACTATGCTATTCTCGGCGTGAACAGCGAGGTTTCCGGTTTTGACACAAGCCGGGATGCATTTTTGGGAGCATATAACGGACCGGATCATCCTGATGTAGTCATTAGCGGAAAATGTACAGACTCCGTAGCCAGCGGCTGGTCTCCCATCGCTTCACAGCAGATAGATCTGAGCCTTGCGCCGGGTGAATCAAGGACATTCATTTTTACTTTGGGATATATCGAGAATGAGGAAAATGATAAGTGGGAAGCACCGTCTGTTATAAACAAAAAGAGAGCCTTTGAGATGCTTTCAAGATATGACAGTGAGGAAAAGGTCAATTGTGCTTTTGAAGAGCTTCGTTCCTACTGGAATGAGCTTCTCTCTATCTATCACGTGTCCTCTTCCAATGAAAAGGTTGACCGCATGGTTAATATCTGGAATCAGTATCAGTGCTTGGTTACCTTCAATATGTCCCGTTCGGCTTCCTACTATGAGTCCGGTATCGGCAGAGGCATGGGCTTCAGGGATTCCTGCCAGGATCTTCTCGGATTTGTTCATCTCATTCCGGACAGAGCAAGACAGCGTATCATAGACATTGCTTCCACACAGTTTCCGGACGGCAGTGCCTATCATCAGTATCAGCCGCTTACCAAGAAGGGAAATTCAGACATTGGTTCCGGCTTC
>JAGAXP010000168.1 GCA_017940955.1 Oribacterium sp. | reverse complement strand
TGCAGGAGGCCTATGTAAATGGATACTGGGATGAGTTGGTTGGATTTATGCGGAACATGTTCAACTCTACACTTAAAACAAATCCTTATCTCGGAAAAGCGCTTCTGACCGGTATCACGAGAGTCAGCCGAGAATCATTGTTTTCAGATTTAAATAATCTACAGATAGTAACTATTTCATCAGATATGTATACAGACTGTTTTGGATTTACAGAAAAAGAAGTGTTTGAATCTTTGGACAGTTACGGATACAGTTCCGAAAAGGAAAAGGTAAAAGCATGGTATGACGGGTTTAAGTTTGGAAACACTGAGGATATCTATAATCCATGGTCTATTATTTCATTTTTAAAAAAAGGAAAATATGAGCCGTACTGGGCCAATACAAGTTCAAACTCACTTGTGTCAAAGCTTGTTAGAGAAGGAAGTGTTGAAATAAAGAAGGCTTTTGAAGAGCTGCTTAATGATGGAGTTATACAAACGAAAATTGATGAACAGCTTGTCTATGGCGAGATGACCGGTAATAAGAATGCCATATGGAGCCTTTTATTTTCAGCAGGATATCTAAAGCCTGTTACGATTGAAGGCGAAGGAAATATGGCAGTATATAGACTGAAACTTACAAACCACGAAGTAAAGGACAGTTTTAGTCTGCTTGTAGAGAGATGGTTTGAAAATGAAGGAGAAAACTACAGCTATTTTGTAAAGGCCCTTCTGGAAGGCAATATCGATGACATGATGGATACCATGTCGGAAATCTGTGAAGACATGATAAGCACCTTTGACGGGAGCGGCAAGGCAGCCCCTGAAAACCTCTATCATGGTCTTGTGATCGGGCTTCTTGTGGAACTCCGTGACAGATATGAGATAAAGTCAAACCGTGAAAGCGGTCTCGGACGTTATGATGTGATGCTCCGCCCGAAGGACAAAAAGGATAATGCTGTGATCATCGAGTTTAAGTCAAAACGCAGGAGCGAAAAAGGAAAATCTCTTGATGAGCTTTGCGATATGGCATTAAAACAGATCGAAGATAAAAAGTATGAAGCAGAGCTGCTGTCAGCAGGATTCGACAAGGAAAAGATAATTAAGCTTGCCTTTGCGTTTGAAGGAAAGGAAGTTCTGATTAAAAGGGATTAAAGCTATAAAAACGGTTATACCTAATCTGCAAAAACTGCAGTGGGTATAACCGTTTTTTGAAGTGATTAATTATGAAAATGAAATGTCCAAGTTATACTTTTAAAGACAGCTATGTGCTTTCTGTTTGACGATGAGAACAGATATACATAGCTGTCTTTTATATGAGCTGATTTTGCAATATTAACCGCTTAATAACAGTTCTTCCGGTAGATTGAGACAACGTTTCAAATGACCACTTAATTGAGGGAAGTAATGAATTATGATAGTATAAGCACATAAGAATATATGTATGTTTGGAGTGTGCTCTAAGGTGTATTATGACCATATAGAAATCGATGTTATTATAGTAACAATTAAAGACATTATATTGAGGAAAGAGATTATTGAGAGATATGGTTATAAAGAACGAAGTATTTGATGAAGAGAGAGCTCTTTATGGAAGCAGGGATATCGTAGTTGAGGGCTGTAGGTTTGACGGACCCGCAGATGGAGAGAGTGCTTTTAAAGAGAGCAGAAATGTTGTGGTGAAGGATAGTTATTTCAATCTTAGATATCCATTTTGGCATGATGATAAATTAGAGCTTGATAATATTGAAATGACTGAGAACTGTAGAGCAGCTCTTTGGTATACAAATGATGCAGCAATCAGAAATTCAAAGATGCACGGAATAAAGGCACTGAGGGAATGTTCTGATATAAGGATAGAAAACAGTGACATCATTTCTCCTGAATTTGGCTGGTCTGTAAAGAATATCAAAATGAAGGATACTGATGTTCAGAGTGAATATTTCATGATGAGATCCGAGCAGCTTGATTTTTCGAATGTGACACTCAAGGGCAAATATTCTTTCCAGTACATTGCGGATTCTGTTTTTGAGAACTGTAATTTAGACACAAAAGATGCCTTCTGGCATGCGAAAAATGTAGTGGTGAGAAATAGTGTGGTAAAGGGTGAATATCTTGCATGGTACTGTGAAAATGTTATCTTTGAAAATTGCACGATCATAGGGACTCAGCCTCTTTGCTACTGCAAGGGATTAAAGCTTATCAACTGCAGGATGATCGATACAGATCTTGCCTTTGAAAAGTCAGATGTCGAAGCAACCATAACCACTCCGATGATCAGTATAAAGAATCCTCTTTCGGGTTCCATATCGGTTCCTGAAGTATCAGAGATCATCAGGGATGACGTGAATGCAAAGGGAAAGATCGTAATAGGTGGAAAGGAATAGTACACCTGATCAGAATATACCTGTATTTTGAGAAAAGGAAACATATGATGGAGGTCGTCAGATGCAGAGGATCGGTATAGGCTATGAAAACTATAAGGAATTTGTGGATGAAGACTTGTACTATGTAGACAAGACATGGCTCATCAATGACATCATGGAAAAAGGTGGGAAGGTAACGCTTTTCACCCGCCCGAGAAGATTTGGAAAGACACTTGCCCTCTCCATGCTTCGTACCTTCTTTGAGCTTGAGTATGACCATAACGGAAAAGCCATAGATAAGGGGAGATACTTTGATGGAAAGAAGATCATGGAGGCGCCGGAGAGCATCCTCTCCATGATGGGGCAGTATCCGGTGATAAAGCTGTCTTTAAAGTCAGCAAAACAGCCATCTTTTACTGAAGCCGGGCTAAAGCTCAGAGATGAGATCGTATATGAATATTCAAGGCACAGTTATCTTCTTGATTCAGAAGAGCTTACTTCTGCTGATAAGGATAATCTCAGATCCTTGTTGAAAGTAACGAATTATGAAGATCTCAAGACGGAAGAGGATTACAGGAAGGAGGTAGGCAGGTATTCCACGTCTCTAAAAACTTTGTCTGAGTATTTAAGAAAGCATCATGGAAGAGAGGTCATTATTCTTCTTGATGAATATGACGTTCCATTGGAAAATGCCTACTATCAGGGCTTTTATGATGAAATGGTGGGTTTCATACGGTCGCTATTTGAGTCGGCATTAAAGACAAATGATGCCCTTTTCAGGGCAGTGGTTACCGGCTGTCTCAGGATAAGTAAGGAAAGCATATTTACCGGAATGAATAATTTGCATATTAATTCCATACGGGAGAGTGGCTTTGATGAAGCCTTTGGGTTTACGGAGGATGAGGTTGAACAGATGCTCAGGGACTATGGTCTGGAAGAAAAAGTCTCCGAGGTAAAGAATTGGTACGATGGATACATATTCGGAGAAACGGAAATATATAATCCCTGGAGTATCATTAAATATGTATATGGTATAACCATTGAAAAAAAGAAATTCCCGGAGCCCTACTGGGCCAATACTTCATCAAATCTGATAATAAAGGATATGGTATATCACGCAGATGCTGACATGAAGGAGGAACTCAATACACTTACAGAGGGCGGCACCATAGAAAAGAGGATCCACGAGGACATCACCTACGGGGATATTCATGAATCTGAAGACAATCTGTGGAATTTCCTGTTCTTCACCGGATATATGAAAAAAGTATCCGAACGGATGGAGGGACGGGATATATATGTCACGATGAAAATACCTAACAGTGAGATTTTAAGTATTTATGAAAATCAGATCAGCAACTGGTTTGAGAAAAGAGTAAAGGAAGCTGACAGAAGCGTATTCCATAAGGCTGTTCTCGAAGGAGATACAGAAGGTATGGCGGATTATATAAGTGACCTTCTGGAAAAGACCATAAGCACCTTTGACAGTGCGGAGAGCTTCTACCATGGTCTGTTATTGTCGCTTTTATATGGTGTTCCGCGGTATAGTGTGCGTTCAAACAGGGAAGAGGGAATCGGTCGGCCTGATGTAGTACTTTATCCCAACAGACCTAAGGATAAGGCGATCATCTTCGAGGTTAAGGTGAAGAAGAAATTCAACGAAATGGAAAGCGGTCTGGAGGAAGCATTCAGGCAGGTTCGGGAGAGAAAATATGAGGAAGGCATCCTGGATGACGGCTATATAGGAGCTGTGGCATATGGAGTATGCTTCTGTAAAAAAACCTGCATTATGGGCAGGGTATGATTAAGGAATGTGTCCCCTATGGGGTATAAATTTCTGAGAATTATTAAATATATACCCTTTCGGGTGCAAATCAAAGAAAAAAGATTGCAATCATACCCGATAGGGTATATATTTTTGCTATGAGTAAATCAGGCATATATTCCTCCTGAGATGAAAAAAGACTACATTAACCTGATCATGCAGAGAGCAGAAGTTTTGGGTTTGGGATAAGTACCGGCGGGATGGAGTCGGCGGACCATTTTGAAAATAAAATGGTTCACCGACTCCGTCTCACCGGTCTGATTTTTTTAACATCAGGGAAGCAGTCCCTGTCATTTTGCGGCAGGGGCTGCTTTTTGAAATTTGAGTTAATTTGTAAACATCTTAGAATCCGGTGGCCGGCTGCATTCCTATGAACATTGCAGGATTCAGCTGAATGCCGTAGATGATGTATGTAAGTCCTTCTGCATTCTTGTTAAACGGGATGCTCAGTACTCCATCCATGATACATGGGATCTGGATACTTGTGCCGTCACTATACATAACTGTGTATGTCTGTCCGTTATAGACCTCGGCAGTTACAGGAACCTCCACAGTATCTGTAACTGAGTCAGCAAACAGGTTATTGAAGCTGACCATACCGGTACCCTTGATGTTATTTGTTCCCATATTGGGTGCGCCGCTTGCTCCGAAATTGTTAATGGCGGTTAATGTATCTACCGGCTTCAGAACATCAACAACATTCAGATTGAGATCTGTGCCTGCGTGACTAAGGGTGTGTACCTGCATGGACCAGACAGCCTGTGTGGCTGCCGGAACACCACCGAAACCATCCATAGTGTTAGTTTTGTTTGTGTTGTCAGAGCCGCTGTCTGAGCTGTCTGAGCTGTCAGAGCTTCCGGAATCACTTGTTCCTCCGCCATTATAGCTGTTTCCGGCATCTTTGCTGCCTGCTTCTTTGTTTTCAACTGATTCTGATTCGATAGCTATCAGCTTTACACCAACCTGAACTCCGCCTCCTCTCGGAACAACGAGGTAAGCACCGCCTTCACCGTCAGGGATGATCTCATAATTCTTGTTTCCGTTTATATCATAGAATTCTGCCCTGCTTCCCGAAGGGATGTCTACTTTCAGATATACTTTTTTATCCTGATGCTCTGTATAGTATCCGGAAGCTGTTTTCGTACCGGTACCGCTCAGGGCAATATTATCCTCTGCTTTAATGATGTAGTTTATCTGCTTCTCTGCTTTTTCGTTTCTGGAGTATTCAGAACCATCCTGATTTTCGACAACATTCTGACCCTTTGCGGTATCAGCCTTCCATATGGTGATATTAAGGTTTTCGATATTGGTTTCACCCGCAAGAACTATATTACGTTCAGCAAAGATTTCACCGTCTATTTCAAGATTGGTTTTGCTTTGAGCCTCATTTTCTATATACACTGCTGTACCGGTAGTTGAAAGATTGCCGGTAACCGTGATATCTGCTGTAGAGGTTCCTTCAAGATTACTCTCGATACCTATTGCATCATCATGAAAAGAATCCTCGCTGTTGACAAATCCTTTTACTGTGATCTTAACATCAGAATCCTGAACACTACTTATCTCGATACCTCTTGCATCGCTGTATGAATCAGCAATGACTGAGGCCGCTTCGATCTCTACGCTTCCTCTATTATCTTGAGATGCATATGCATTCGTCCTGATGCCGGTGGCACTATTTCCCTCAGATACTGCTTCTATAATGCCTCCTGCTGTGACTACAGCCTTACCTCCGTTATTGGCAGATGCATAAACGCCTGTAGCATTTAATTTTTTAGCATCGGCTATAATGTTGCCACCTACGGTAGTGTCTGATGTTCCATATGAAGATACATACACTCCAGATGCATATTCATTTGACGTAGCTTTTACATCGTTGCCTACCTCTACTTTGGTTTCACCTTTCGAATTTGTATAGTCTTTGATTCCAGTCGCACCATGTGTGTTAGCGGTTGCTGACACATCCCGGCCTACCTTGACGGTGACTGTATCCTCTTTATCCTTACCGGCATTACTTACGGATATACCAGTAGTATCATCATCTCCGGATGCGGTTACATCTTCTTTGATATCAACACTGACATCACCACCGGTAGAATCCACATGTGCTTCGATGCCGGTGCCATCGTTTTGGTCAGATGTAGCCTTAACACTATCTGCACTGACAGATGTGTTGCCCTCATTATCGGCACTGGCTTTTACACCGTAAGCATCAGATTTTTCGCTTTCGGAAGAAATCTTTCCGTCTACTTTTACTGTCGTATCTGATTTGGATGAAGAAGAATCAGCAGCTACACCTACGGATTCATTATAACTTTTGGATGAGGCTTAAACATCTCCTTTGACAGTGACGGTAGAGTCATGACCATCTGAACTCTTTGCTGTTACCGCTTTTTCACCATCGGCACCATTGTCGGAATTCTGCGTAACATCTTTGCTATCGGTTATGGCGGTAACCGATTCCGCCATAGCCGTACTTACCGATATCATGCTGATGGCTGCCGCAAGAATGATAGCTGCTGCCCTTTTAGTTCTGCATAAGTTTCTTCTTTTCAATTCTATACCTCCGTTTTTCATATATGTTGTGATTCTTTATCAATAAGACAACATACCTCGCACATGCATTTCATCGACTCATATATATATAAGTACAATTTTTGGATAAAATTTAATTTTTCATGCTTTCATCCTATTGCCCTAGCAAATTCAGGAACGATTAACGCTTCAGGATATGTCCCCTTTCAGCATAGTTTAAGTATTCTGGTATATATTGTGTCCATCGAAAACAAAAAACCTCAATAAAGGACACTTCCGGAGGTATTCACGTTGCAGGAGGCGGAACACTCTACGCCTGGAATGATACCGTAATTACAAACGGTGAATCCTCAGCGGCTATCCGCTCTGACAGAGGCGGCGGAAAAATGGTTGTGGATGGCGGATCGCTTACAGCCATCTCTCAGGATATGGAGGGTAATGTTATCTGGGACTCCATTTCAGAGCTTGATTTCTATATGACTGAAGGTTCAACACTTAAGGGTGCCTTCGTTGATGACGAGTCTGATGCAGGTAACGGCGGAAGCGGTTATGCTAATGTGCCGGCAAGCTTAGCAGCTGGTCAGATTATAAGGCAGAAAAGCCTTCGCAGCTTTCATAAAGAACTGATCGGCACCATGAAATGCCGGAACGGCTAAGGGATCGGAATATGTTCACCTATAGGGTATAAGATCCGGAGAGTATACGAGAGCTTATTATCAATGCTGTTGTTAATTGCAGCTTCCTACAGGGAAGTCATGTACAGGTGGCAATATATGATAATAGACTTGAAATCTCGTCTCCTGGCGGATTGATGCCAGGTGTTATGACATCGTGGATCAGTGTATGACCCATGAAGGAAATGAGAGGATAGAACGCGGATACTATAAGAAGAAGCCCCTGCCTTTTTGCGGCAGGGGCTGTTTTTTACTTTATAGGAAAGTGCATTCACTGGATATTTGGTGTAACATATGTTCGCTCCTAAAAAATGGGTAAATTCAATAAAGGCTTTATCTCAAGGCCTTAAATGGTTACAATTATTTATGACTTCTCATTTGCGAGGTGAGGAAG
>JAGAXP010000167.1 GCA_017940955.1 Oribacterium sp. | reverse complement strand
GCGCTTTAGAGAGTTGCGAAAATGGATCACCAACCCCGTCCCCCGGCCCATCGACTGAAATGTTACTGATAGATACGGTTTATCACAGGGTTTCAGGCCTTTGAAATATGGTGGAGCCTGAGATTCCGTGATAAAATATACGGAGTCTTATATTTAACAGTACATGACCCCTTGGTGATAATTGGAGACGGTATGAAATATGCAGGATTAAACAGCAATGACGTAAAATCAGAAAACAGAAGTAAGATCATCCGCCTGTTAAATGACAAGGGTGATATGGCGAGAAAAGATATTGCTACGGAGCTGGGGCTTACGGCAGCAGCCGTAACTCAGATAAGCAATGAGCTTTTGGAGATAGGCATTCTTAAAGAAAACGGGGAGATGGAAGAGGAAACCCACGTGGGTCGTAAAAAGATCCTTATAGGATTGGATGAGGATTTCACCAAAATTCTGGGCATCTGCATTGAACGAAACCAGACAGTGATATCTGTCAATAATCTCCTGGGAAAATGCATACTTAAAAAAGCTATAACCATGGATGCGGGGGTACTTCCTGAGGAGGGACTTCAAAAGATAGTTGATACGGTTTACGAGCTTATGGACAGTCTCTCAGTGAGTACTGAAGACTTTTTGGGAGTCGGTGTTACCATGCCGGGATACAGCGCGAAGGAAAACCTCAAGGAGTCAAACGGTAGAAATCTTTGGGATGTTCCAATACCTGTTAAGAATATGCTTGAGAAAAAGCTGAGACTTCCTGTTATCGTCGAGAACAATGTTAATGCCTTTGCCATGGCGGAACTGATTTACGGGGCCGGCAAAGAAAAGGGCAATATAGTTTTTGTAAAATGGGGTCCCGGACTTGGATCCGCTATAGCCATAAACAATAAGGTATACAGCAATCAGGATGGAAGATCCTCAGAGCTCGGACATATCATTATTGATAATCACAACCATACTCTGGAATCAGTGGTATCACTTAATGCCATCACAGAGAAAGTAAGGAAGCTCTTTTCAGAGGATGAAACACCTGAACTCTGGAAATACTATTCCGGGAATGTGGCAAGAATAAGTGCCTACAACATAAGCGAATGGTGTTCCGTTCATGATCCGGGATTGGAAAAAATACTGGATCAGATAATGGAGATGCTTGCTCAGGCAGTTTACAATGTTTCTGTTGTAATGTCTCCGGATAAGGTCATCTATTATGGAAAGCTATTTGAGATAGATTATATAAAGCGTAATTTCAAAAAGGTTTTTTCCCAAAAATACCCTATGCCGGAGGATGACTTTGTGAGCAGGTCAACTGTAAGTTCACATGAGGATTCTATCGGACCTGTGGCAATAGTGTTCAATGATAAGATCCTTAAATTCAGATGACATCCTGCAACAGTTCAGTCGGTGTGCCGGGGGGACGGGGTTGGTGGACTAGAGGATCTTTTACCGTCAAATGCTTTTCTGGAGTGGTCACACAATTACATTCATGCAGCGTTTGAGCTGGCTGCCCTCCGGCTTTGTTAATATCATTATGCAGTATTTTTTTTCTTCAAAAATCCCAGGATAAGGGCAGTAACCAGAGAACCGGTCAAAATTGATAACAGGTACAGAATAGGATGCTCAACCACAGGAAGTACAATTATTCCTCCGTGTGGAGCCGGAAGCCTGCAGCCAAACAGCGAAGACATTAACCCTGAAACTGCAGAGCCTGCGATACAGGAAGGAATCACTCTTGCGAAATCCGTGATCACATAAGGAAGAGCTCCTTCTGTGATGAAGGAAAGTCCCATAAAAAGTGCGAGTATTCCGCCGTTCCTTTCATCCCTGCTGAACTTATCATTGAAAAGCAATGTGGAGAAAGCGATGCCTATAGGAGGGACCATACCGCCGGCCATTACCGCTGCCATGATCATGTTGTCCTTTGCCGTGATGGATGCAAGTCCGTAGTTATAGGCTATCTTGTTAATGATTCCGCCCATATCAACAGACATCATTCCTGCAGCTATAGTGCAGGCAAGAGGTTTGCTGAAGATTTTAGCATTATCCAGTATTGTGTTAAATACAGAACCCATGGCTACCGTAGCGGGTTGAATCATAAAAAATGAAATAGCCTGTACTATGGTGAGACTGAATATCGGATATATGACTATGGGTGCCGCTCCCCGGATGAATTTCGGAAGGCGGTCTGTAAAAAGGTTGATCTCCCTGCTGATTATACCGGCAGCCAGACCTGATATGACAGCCCCGATAAATCCTGAATTGGTATTTATCACCATATAGCCGCCTACAAGTCCCGACATAAATGCATTTTCCCCGGCGAGGCTGTAGGCCATAAAGGCCGAAAAAACAGGCAGCATGAAATTGAAAGTGGTATCCCCCAGATATTTCAGATAGGTGGATATGGCAGTCATAGAGCCCAGGGAGGATCTTTCCTCAGCCGTTAATGTGGAAAGGTCAATGCTTGCGGCATCAAACAGGAATGCCAGTGCTATGAGGATACCTCCTGCAGCCACAAAGGGAGTCATCCATTTAACGGCAAATACGATTCCCGGAAGAAATCGCTCTTTTAAAACCTGTTTGAGTTTGAGATTTGCTTCCTGAGGTTTTACATTAAGAACCTGCTGTATCTCAATAGAAATGGGTTCCGGACGCTTTTGTTCATGCTCTGCTTTGATTTCTATGTTAACGGAGGAGGGTTCTTTTTCTGTTTTTATCATGGATTCGGAAAAGACAGAAACAGTATTTCTTCCGTTCTTTTTTGACTCATATAAAGCAAGATCTGCATTTTCACAGACCTGTGACAGTGTCATACCGCTTTTTACAGGTGTTATTCCAACACTTATTGTAAAAGGAGTTCCGTCCTTTGGTGAATCCTGTTGTATATTTTTGCACAGTTCAAAAAGTAAAGTTTTGGCTTCGCTTAAGGAAATGTTGATGACACCGATGAACTCGTCACCACCCCATCTTCCGGCAAAGCCATTTGCCTTTGATACTGTTGCTTTTATATAATCCGCCAGCATTGACAAAGCAGTATCACCGGCTGCGTGTCCGTACTTGTCATTTATCTGTTTGAATAAATCTATATCCAGAAGGAACATTGAATATTTACCGGATTCATCGGAGTTTAAGGCCATTCTGCGATTGAACTCAGCAGTAAAGTATTTTCTGTTGGCAAGACCTGTCAGTTCATCCGTTGTGGCAAGCTGTAAAAGCCTGGTTTTGTATCGGGAGAACATGTTGGAAATAAGAACCAAAAGTGTAATGATCAAAAGTACACCGATGGAGAAAATCACAACATACTGCATCCTTTGCATCTGTCGTTCTTTGGAGCCGTCATTTTCCAGAATCAGACTATATCTGCCACTGCCAAAGTGTCGTGCGATATATATGGTCTTGTCTGCAAAAAACGGAGAGTTTCCCCCTTTACGTACATCATAAAAAATCTTATCGGGATCTTTTACGGAGTCTAAAAAGAATGAATTGAAATCAAGGGCATTACCGGGAGCTTCTGCCACGATATTTCCGGAAAGATCCACTATCCACAGGGAAAAACCTTCCGCAGTATAGGATGAAGACTGATCTGCAAAGAATTCGGCAAGCTCCTTATCCCTATCTTCAGATGAAACACTTTCGACTTTTTCGTTCAGAAGACGTGCCAGTTCATGTGAAATCATCTTTGTATCTGTTTCCAGATATCTTAGGGACAGACCGTTGCTGAGATAAGCAAAAGAAAGAAGAATCAGCGAGAAGGTACCGATGATCAGGAGGAAAATGATGTTCAATTGTCTTTCATTGGTCCTGTCGTTCACATGTATCTCCTTAGAAATATGACATAGTACAAGATACGATATTACTTTATCGGCAGGAGAGGAGGTTATTATAAGGTTTAATATGAGCTTTTGGACTGAACTGTTACAAAACCTCTTAAAAATGCCGGGATTTATGACACGGTGCTATTTACAGAACGTAGTGGTGGCATGGTATAATATGGTATAAAGCAATAAGTCTTAGCAAGTGTAATCTTAGAGGAAAGGAGTATGGTATGGCAGTGAATTCTATCGGTGCGATCGGCACAGGACAGACGAATAGTGATCCGTACGGAAGATATTACAGCTCATACTATGGGAATTCCCGGGATTATCTTAATTACAGGCAAATGATGCCCGGTAACGGTCATAACTCCGTAAATAAAAGTGAAGATAATGTAAAGAAGGCCGGAAGGACAAGCGCACCTTCCGAGTGCCAGACCTGCAAAAAACGTAAGTACCAGGACGGCTCCAATGAGATGGACGTTTCCTTCAAGTCGGCTTCACATATTTCTGTCAAAGATGCGCCTGCAATGGTCCGGGCTCATGAACAGGAGCATGTAGCCAATGCTTATCAAAAGGCTGAGGAGTCAGGCGGAAAGGTATTGCAGGCTTCGGTTTCCATAAAAACTGCCATTTGTCCGGAGTGCGGGACAACTTATGTTGCCGGTGGTGAAACAACCACAAAGATAAAGTATCCTGTGGATAAAAAAGCGGCAGAGGCTATGGCTGAGGATACCGGTCTGGGAAAGATGTTTGATGCCTCGGCGTGATAGTGTACTAGCTACAATTGCTTTTGTCATAATTGGTTTGGATTGATATAAGGTTTAAAAACCCCTTTTGCTCAATGATTCAGCAAAAGGGGTTTTAATTAACTCAGAATATAATTTCAGATGCAGGAATTAAATATATTGAATAGAAATAAATAATTTATACAACAAAGAATCCGCAGCATTTTCTCAGTAGGGGAGGGGAGAAAATGTTTGGCGGATTCTTTTTTGCACGGGCACTGCCATTGGATTGGTCACAGTGCATTAATTGGTTTTGGGCTACTATATCTTGTAGTTCTAAAATTATAGTAACACAATATTTGGACAATTACATCTGTTTTTAAGAGAATTTATAATTTTTTTTATGGATTTTATTGATTGGTTATACGAAAACGTCCCGACTCTGAATCCATTGGGGACGAAGAGTCGGGATATTCTTGATTTTAACCTGTATTTTTACGTCTGCAATTTTCTTTTCTGCTATAAAAACTACGCTTATTTTCGTACATCATCTCGTCTGCTACAGAGATGAGATTATTGATAGAACCCGGATGGTCCTTGGCAACAGCATAACCTGCAGAAACACTTATGCTTTCTATGTGTTCACCCTTCCAGGAAGCAAGAATGTCATTGAATCCAAGCAATGCTTCATTCAAAGATTCCGGCTCTACCTGTAAAAGAGCTACGAACTCATCTCCGCTTATATGATAGCATTCACCGTAGTCGCTGAAGGCTTTTTTCAGACATTCTCCTGCACCCTGAACCAGTTCATCACCTGCTTTATGCCCCAGACTGTCATTGACACGTTTAAGACCGTTTACATCAAAAACCATGGCAGTGAAATTATCCGGAAGCGTATCAAGGTTTTCGTACTTATCAAGAACATTGCTGTATGCAAAACGGCTTTTCAGTCCTGTCATGACATCAGTCTCAAGGAGCTTTTGTTTTTCGGAGAGATCCATCTCTTTTTTGCGAAGACAAAACGCCTGGTAATGTGTGAATAAAAGTATGGTTCCGTTAGTGATAGCGAGACAAATAGTTCGCATATCGCCGCCGAAATACATCTGCAGGCCGATGCCTACAGCAGTCATCAGCATTATATATACCGTAGAAATATCGTAGGAGTTTGATGAATCTCTAAAAGCTTTAAGGTAAGCCCATAGCACACTGAAAAGCGCTAATACAAAGATCAGCATATATACCGGGAATAATGGCCCATGATGATATATGTTTTGTGCATCTACATAAAATACGCAGCCGTTAAAAATCGATACGATTTCCACAAGGACATTACCTATCATCAGATACTTGAGATAGTTCTGAAGTCTGCTGTCAGGCATAACTATATTAACCAGTTCCAGGCCCAAAAGAGGTGTAAAAACATAGTCTGCTGCTTTAACCACTATATGAAGTGGAACTGTCCATGACGGTGCCCCATTAAGTGCGATTCCGCCCCATTCAGCCAGCATAGCGATAATGATCACTAAAGAAGTCCGGAAAAAGTTCGTTTTTGTTATTCTATCTATTTGTTGATTGTCGTGTGCTAATTTTGCAAACATGGATAGTGTTGCACACGACAAAAAAATTACAGCTGTATAGTAACTCATAATAGCCTCTTAAAAATATATAAAAAATGAAGAAATTTAATAATTATTAAAAGTTATTATTCCTTTTTCGATAATCTTGAGTATTTTAACACCCGGAATCAAAAAAGAATAGTAAAAAATAATATTCTTATTTGTAATGTAAAGGGATATGGGATTTACGAAAGGCGTTCTGTGGAGAACAGAACTGTTACACAAAAGTTGAGTGATTTTACGGAATATTTAAAAAGTAAGTGATTTTACGTTTGTACCGGCTTGTTTAACTTATTTCGTCTTCTATATAGTGTATGAAGCTGATTAAGATACAATATTTGGATGACGAACCGTAAATTCACTCAACTATCCCGTATGACGACTCATGTGGCCGTATAATCACTCAACTTTTATGTTCAGACACGGTGCCCTCGATAAAGAAGGTACTGTTGTTATGATGATCGAAAATGAGCCTTTGGATTTTAAGTATGCTTATGGCCATATTGAAGAATGTGCAGTCAGTACAGCGTACACTGAAGAAACTTTTTGATACGGATGATCATGAGGAGATAAAGACATTTGCCCAACATATGATGGAAAGCAGCCAAAGGATGTCTGCCCGAATCTCCATGATAAACATGTATATAGAAGATATCGGAAACTTCATGATTCCATGGAATCTTATTCGGGATGGCTGATTCAGGATCTGAAGATATATCCTCCATGTGGAACTTATACAGGATAGCCGACGCCAGACTCTATGATGCCAAAAACGCCGGAAAGAATCAGTTGAAAGCATATGGTTAATCAGTTTTAACGGGGCGTTTCTCTCTGTCACACCCGGAAGTGCGGCAGGAAGAAACGCCCCGTTTATGTTTATTCAGCAACCATTTGAGTATATTCCGAAATCAAAGCTTGTAATACGTAAAGGTTCCCTCGGCGAAGGTCTCTCCGTTATCATCTTTGATGTAAACTTTCATTACTATAATAGCTCCGCCGTTCCTTATGAGCTCGGCAGATCCATAAAGATACCTTGTTGTATTACTTGTAAGGAAGTGAAAATCGCTGTCAAGCGTCGTGAGATGATCGGAGTAGCGGCGGGCGTTGGCACCACCTGTGGTGTCTGCTATTGTAAACAGCATACCTCCGTGTATGTGCCCGCTGCCATTCAGGTGCATGGGCATAACTTCCGTTATGGTAATTATGGAACCATCCTGCTTTTCTTCAAAATCAATGCCGCAATGCTCAACAAAGCGGCTTCTGATGTAATAATCCAAGATATTTTTTCCTGTCATTTCATTTCTCCTCTATAAGCGCATGTTTTTCGCCGTTTATTTCTGACATGATACCACAGGTTAAGAAGAAAATGACAAGAAAATGCCCTTATTTTCAAAGGGCATTTTCTTGTTTGAAAGGTAATTCAGATCAATATAGTTACAGGCTTTAATTCACCACCATACAGAAGCGCATCTATCTGCTCCTTTATGAGTTTATCCATGGTCCCATCATCCTTTTTATTATTTTTATCGGGCAGCCGATATATAAGATATAAATGTTTTTTTGAGGAGGAACAGCATGGAAAAAGAATCCATTGACTACAGTGCACAGGCACGGACGAATCCCGTTTTTATGACGGCTAAGACGGCGGTATGCCTGATGGCGCAGGCCGGTATCCCGGATGCAGCCGAAATCGTCCATAGGCTGGGGCTTGGCAGTGCCGAGGAGGTTTCAGGTATGAAGGATTCCGGAACTATCCTCGGAAATGAGCTTGTGGTGGAGGCTAAGTACCGCACCATGTGTCGTCTGATCGAAGAATCCGGCTATAAAATCAACGTGGATCTACCCTGTGGATATACTCCTAAGGCTTTGCATTTAACGGCAAAGGGTTTTAAATTCATAGGTCTGGACCTGCCGATCGTTGCGGATGAGGTGGGTCCGATTCTCTCTGATCTCACCGATCATCCCCAGAGAATGCTTTTTGAGGGGGTGGATGCCACCAATCCGGATTCACTTATAGCAGCACTTAAGGATGTTCATGAACCCATCTGCCTGACCACTGAGGGGATGATGATGTACTTTACCGACAGCGAGGTCAATGCAGTCATCACCAATGTACGCAGTCTCCTTGAAGCACACGGTGGCTGCTGGATCACTCCGGACCCGGATTATATCCTGCAATTCATGTTGACCTTCAAGTCTGTTCTTGGAGAGGACGCCCTTCAGAAACTGATGGCATCCAGAGATGCCGCATCGGGGCAGTCCGACGCCGGCAGCCTGACCAATGCTTTTATCATCAACCCAATGGACGTTCCGGCATCATTGGACAGAGTAACAGCTCTTTTGGCAGTACATGGACTGAAGGCAAGGCGTGTGAATCTGGCCGAGCACATGCCGGAGCTGACGGTCTATCAAAAGCTGACGGGAAAACAGACAGATGCATTCAAGGAAGCAATGCGCAGCTGTCATTACTGGGTTATCACACCTGAGGAGCATTGGAAAGCCTCCGATGTCCGGCAAACAGACAGTACCTTCTCCATGGATCATCTGGTGTCGGACGGGGTCTTCCGAGTGAATCTTCGCGGTCGCATGGACACCATCACTGCGCCTGAGCTTTTGAAGGTCTGGGAGACTGAAAAGTCAAAAAATACCATAACAAAGGCAGAAATCAATTGTGCCCGGCTTCAATACATTTCTTCTGCGGGGCTGCGTGTACTGATGATACTTCAAAAAGGCGGTGCCAAGGTTCGTCTCACCGGTGTCAATGACACTGTATGGGAGATACTGGAAACAACCGGATTTATCAATATCTTTGAGGTTGCAAGATAAATAATGGTTAACAGAAAATATGGTGATCTCTGATACCGGACTTATACAAAAAATCCGCAGCATTTTCTCGAATGGGGAGGGGGAGAAAATGGATTGCGGATCTTTTCACGGCACCGCCATTGGATTGGTCACAGTGCATTAACAAGTTTTTATTTGCTATATCTTGTATTTACAAGATTATAATATCACAACATTTTGTTTTCGACATTAGTTTTTAAGAGATTTTATAATTATTTTATTGTTTTTATTGTCGTATTATAGCTGATTTACAAAGTTTATTATTCGGCTGTTGAAGTATCAGCTTTATCGGCAGGCTTCTGTGCGGCAGCGATCGCAGTAGCCGTTGCGCCATCCTCAGAAGTGATCTCAACCATATCACCTACAGAAAAGTTGCCTGTAAGTGAGCTGTCGATAGTAAAGGTCATGGTGGTCATGCCGCCCATATTGCTCTTTCCATCGGCGTTGCCCTGACCGGCATCAGCAGGAGGAGTCTCAAGCTCGCCTGAAGCGTTAGTAGGAAGAGCAGGAGGAGTCTCAAGCTCACCTGAAGCGTTAGTAGGAAGAGCAGGAGGAGTCTCAAGCTCGCCTGAAGCATTTGTGGGAAGTGCGGGAGGGGTCTCAAGTTCACCTGAAGCGTTGGTAGGGGCAGTTCCATCCGCATTCATTCCGCCTTCAGGTCTTCCCATGCCTCTTCCGCCACGTCCCATGGTTTCAATGGTGACAGAACCACTCTCCAGGGCAGTGATCTTGCCCATGTACTTACCGTTGTTCATAGGAGGACGGCCTGCTTCGGTTGTGGTTGTTGTCTCATCGGCTAATGAAGCCATGGCGCCTACAGAAGCAACGCCGAGAATTGTGCAAAGACCGATAACTGCGATTTTGTTCTTCAAAATATTCTTTTTCATTTGATCTCCATTCTGTGGACTGCCGGTACTATACATTGAATCCCAGTTATCCGGAGCCACCATTAAATTCTTTATGTTCGGTTTTCTGTTTCCCTTTCGGGATGTCATCACTATAAAATACGAAACTGTAATGAAACTGAAAAACATAATAATTTTCGAGGAAGATATTTTTATACAGAAAGATGAGTGGCTTTTCGAGATAGATGAATAGATATACGAAAAGATCAGAAACGTAATTCCAGATGGGCATATAAGTGGAAATTAATGATTGCATAACAATAAGTTATCATGAACTGGCAAAATACCACTAATAACATAACTGTATGGCATATTTAAGACTTTTTGGCCCTCCGGAAGTCTTAAATTTATGTGTTTTCACGAATTAATTAATAATAATTGAATCCGCCGATTTAAAGTACTAAAGTGAATGGAAAGAGCTTTTATTATTCATTTAATTCATATTTATAAGGGGGGGCAAAATAATGAATAGCTTAGTTATTTTACTCGTAGCAGGTATCGCACTTCTTGCGGGATATCTGTTATATGGAAGATACCTGGCAAAAACCTGGGGTATCGATGAAAAGGCAGTTACTCCTGCCACAAAGTATGAGGATGGTGAGGATTATGTGCCATCATCAAAGCTTACAGTATTTTCACATCAGTTTTCATCAATAGCAGGAGCGGGACCTGTTCAGGGACCTATCCTGGCAGCGGCTTTCGGTTGGGTACCGTGCCTTCTCTGGCTTCTTTTCGGTGGAATCTTCTTCGGTGCAGTACAGGATTTCGGAGCACTTTACGCATCAGTGAAGAATGACGGAAAGTCCATCGGAATGATCATCGAAAAGTATATCGGAAAAGCCGGAAGACGTTTCTTTTCACTGTTCTGCTGGCTCTTTACTCTGCTCGTTATCGCAGCATTTACATCCATGGTATCAAGTACCTTCAACGGATTTACCAAAGCAGCAGACGGATCAGCAGCACTTAACTTTAACGGTGCCGCAGCAGCAACCATCTCAATGCTTTTCATTTTTGTGGCCATGGCCTTCGGTCTTTTGGAGAAGCATCATAAGAATATGAAGGAAAGCACCAGAGCTGCGATAGCTATCGTACTTCTCGTGGCAATGTTTGCATTCGGTATGGCAGCGCCGATCTATCTCACTGCACCTCAGTGGAATTACGTGATCATGGTATACCTTTTTGCAGCGTCAGTCACACCTATGTGGCTCCTTATGCAGCCCAGAGATTATCTTACAACCTTCATGCTTCTCGGCATGATAGTCGGTGCGGTATTCGGTCTTGTGGTAGCACATCCTGAGATGAAGCTCAATGCCTTCAACGGTTTTGTTCTCACAGCAGCAAACGGTTCTCACAGCTACATTTTCCCGACACTGTTTGTAACCATCGCCTGCGGTGCGGTATCAGGTTTCCACAGCCTGGTATCCTCAGGAACCTCATCAAAGACTGTAAGAAATGAGAAGGATATGCTGGCAGTCGGTTACGGCGCGATGGCACTTGAAACACTTCTCGGTGTTTGCTCACTACTTGTCTGCGGCGCAGTAGCTGTAAACGGCGCGGTACCTGCAGACCTGACACCTTTCCAGATCTTCTCACAAGGCGTTGCAGGATTTCTTGAGACCTTCGGCGTTCCAAACAGTGTTGCCAATGTCTTCATGACCATGTGTGTGTCAGCATTAGCACTTACATCCCTCGACTCTGTAGCAAGAATAGGAAGAATGTCTTTCCAGGAGCTTTTCGCCACAGACGAAACAGACAAGTCAAAGATACCTGTATGGCAGAAACTTTGCCTTAACCAGTATTTTGCAACAGCCATAACACTTTTCTTCGGATACCTTCTCTGCCTTGGCGGTTATGCCAATGTCTGGGCCCTGTTTGGTTCCGCAAACCAGATGCTTGCTGCTCTCGTACTCATCGGAATTGCAGTTTTCCTGAGAGCTACAGGCCGTAAGAGTGTAATGCTTTATGTTCCTATGATTATCATGCTTGTAGTAACATTTTCTGCTATAGTTCTCAACTTCATCGGCAATGTCAATGCTTTCAGAGCCGGTACAGCAACCTTCCTGGTTAACGGTCTCCAGCTTATAGTTGCGGCATTCCTTATGGTACTGGGTGTTCTTGTGACAGTCACCTGTGTAAAGAAGCTTCTCGGAACCAAGAATCCGGAAGTGGCTGAAATGAAGAAAGAGCCGTCTTTGGCTTGATATTTCTGTAAGGGGGGTCAGTCCCATTACGATTGGGGACGTTTCTCGCCGGCGAGAAACGTTCCAGGTGGAATTCTACGGTGGATATGTAAAGTGGGGTGTAAATGATTTTGCCCCCACTTTTTTTCGTGTGGGATATGGATTTTTTATAGGGATTGGATATACTAGGCGTGATACACTTCTTCCATGGAAAGAGATCAGGGATTTTGATGTTGATTCATCGTACATGGAAAAAATTTTGCATTGCAAAAGGAGCAGCATTATGGCAATAGTATTCGATGAAACCGGGAAATATTTCAGATTGCTTACAAAAAACACAGAGTACCAGATGAAGATAGATGACATCGGGCTTCTCTTACATACATACTATGGAAAACCGACTTACTGTACAGATATGAGTTATCAGATCATACCTGTTGACCGAGGTTTTTCAGGAAATCTTTATGAGTACCGTCTCGACAGAGGACGTTCCATAGATGTACTCCCTCAGGAGTTTTCGGGCTGCGGAGTTGGAGATTTCAGAGTCAGCTCATTAAATCTCATAGCTGAGAATGGCAGCAGAAGCTGTGATCTGAGATATAAATCATACAAGATGCTTGAGAAAAAGCCGGAGATACCGGGGCTTCCTTCTGTGAGACAATACGATGATGAAGTAAGTACACTTGTAATTACCTTAGAAGACAAGATCATCGGATTGACAGTTGAACTTTACTATTCTGTATTTGCTGAAAAAGATATAATCGTAAGACACACAAGATTTATCAATGTCTCAGACAAGTCTATCCGTCTGGAGAAGGCGGCCTCAGCTACCCTTGACATTCTTTACGGAAGCTGGGACGAGATCCACTTTGTGGGAAAGCATGCCATGGAGCGTGAGATGACCCGTCATGAGCTTGATCAGGACATCAGAGTCATCAGCTCGAAGAGAGGCATGAGCAGTCACCATCAGAATCCTTTCGTGATACTTTGTGATCATGAGGCCACAGAAACAACGGGCGACTGCATTGGCATGATGCTTATGTACTCGGGAAATCACAAGTTCGAGATCGAGCAGGATCAGGCAGGGGCAGTGCGTGTGGTAACGGGAATCAATGATGAAGGTTTCTCATGGCTGCTGGAAAAGGGAGCTTCCTTTGACACGCCGGAAGCTATCATGACTTTCACGGATCAGGGTCTCGAAAAGCTCAGCCATAATTACCACAACATTATCCGTGATAATGTCTGCAATCGTAAATACAGAGATATTAAAAGGCCTGTTCTTATCAACAACTGGGAGGCAACCTACTTCGATTTTACTGCGGAGAAGATCATCGACATTGCAAGATCCGCAGCAGAGCTCGGCGTAGAGATGCTGGTTCTTGATGACGGCTGGTTCGGAAAGCGCGACGATGATAACTCCGGACTCGGCGACTGGTTTGTTAATGAAAAGAAGCTTGTGGGAGGTCTCAAGAGGATATCTGACGAAACCGATAAGCTTGGCATGAAGTTCGGTCTCTGGTTTGAGCCGGAGATGATCAATGAAGATTCTGAGCTTTTCAGAAAGCATCCCGAGTGGGCTTTGAGGGATCCGGGGAGACTCCCGAATATGTCACGAAACCAGATGGTGCTGGATATGAGCAATAAGGAAGTGGAGGATTACCTATTCGACTGTATCAGCAAAATCCTTGCAAGTGCTCATATTTCCTATATTAAGTGGGACTTTAACAGATCTGTATGTAATGTTTACTCCAACAAGCTGACCGCAGACCGTCAGGGGGAAGCTGCCCACAGATTTATGCTGGGAACCTACTCATTGCTGGATCGACTTTTAAAGGCTTATCCGGAGCTTATGATCGAAGGCTGCTCAGGCGGCGGCGGACGTTTTGACGCCGGAATGATGTATTACTGTCCTCAGATCTGGTGCTCTGATGATACCGATGCTATCGAGCGACTTGAGATTCAGGAAGGAACCTCCTTTGGATATCCGATAAGCACTGTGGGAAGTCATGTTTCTGCGGTTCCGAATCATCAGACAGGAAGAAGCACACCTTTTGAGACCCGCGGCATAGTTGCCATGTCAGGAACCTTTGGCTATGAGCTTGATATAACGAAGCTTACCGAAGAGGAGCGTGAGACCGTAAAGGATCAGATAAAGACTTTCAACAGATACTACTCCATTATCCAGAAGGGTGATTACTACAGGATCACACCCGATAGTCAGCGGGAGATTTATAAGGCCTGGGAGTTTGCAGCAGCCGATAGATCTGAGGCTCTTGTTAATGTTGTAGTCAAGAAAGCTCAGGCTAATGCAAAGATCAAGAACATAAAGCTAAGAGGCCTTGACGAGGAGGCTGTATACGTACTGGAAGGAACAGAGCAGAAAATGACCGGCGCCGCACTGATGTACGGTGGTTACGCCATGAATTTATCCATGGGAGATTATCCGGCGGTACAGCTGCACTTCATAAAGGGTTGATGCACAACAACCAAAGTGCTATACTATCCAAAAATGTAAGCGATTACACAAATCATGTTTATTACTATTTTGGAGGTATTTTTATGGCACAGGATATGGCGAAAGAGCATCCGGACTGCGCATATTGCGCAAAGGGCGAGCTGGTAGAAAAGTTTGGTTATGAAATCTGCGAGCTCCCTTCTTCAACAGTTTATCTTTTTAAGGAACAGAGCCATCCGGGCAGATGTATAGTTGCATCAAAGCATCATGTATCTGAGATGCTTGACATTTCTCTCGAGGAGCGCAATGCATTTATCGCGGATGTAGTAACCGTTTCCAACGCTATTCACAAGGTTCTCAAGCCGGAAAAGGTAAACTATGGAATGTACGGTGATACAGGCTGTCATCTCCACATGCATCTGGTTCCAAAGTATAAGGATCAGTTCGAGTGGGGCGGAACCTTCGCCATGGATCCGAATCTGAAAAAGGTACAGGATCAGGCTGAGCTTGAGAAAATCGCAGCACCTCTTCGTGATGCAATTCTTGGCAAGTGAAGGCCGGCAACCCTCAGAGAATCAATGATCAGATAATATACACTCTATCATCTTTATTATAGAACTTAAGCGGTTAAAATCCGGTACATTCGGATTTTAACCGCTTATTTTTCTTTTATAAATCCTATTATCAGTAAACTGTGTTACGATATAGTTAATATTTTAAGAACGATGAATATAGGAATAACGATAAGGAGTTAAGTATGAGCGAAAAATATTGTCAGGTATGCGGTTCTGAATTAATTGAGAAGGAATTGGAAGGAGAAGGCCTGGTGCCTTTTTGCCCTTCCTGCAATGAGTTCAGGTTCCCCATGTACAATGTGGCTGTAAGTATGATCGTTATCAATAAAAAGACTGATAAGATACTCCTTATAAAGCAATATGGCAGGGATTTCTATATCCTTGTTGCCGGATATGTCAACAGAGGTGAACAGTTAGAGCATGCTGTAGTAAGAGAACTTAAAGAGGAAACCGGTATGACTGCATCACATATCCGATTCAACAGAACTAAATTCTTTGAGCCATCAAACACCTTGATGTGCAATTTTACAGTATTTGTTGATTCGGACAGTGAGCTTTCCACAAATAAAGAAATCGATTCATTTAACTGGTTCGCCTTTGATGATGCAAGAAAAAATATTAAACCGGGAAGTCTTGCCGCCGAGTTTCTGAATGCATATCTGGATGAATTATAGTCATATTTAAGAAGACAAAATATGTGGGGTTTTATATTATTAAAAAGTGAGCATCGAAACACAAATTAAAATCAAAATTTAATTGACTTATTTTAAGAAAAAGGCTTGCAATTTAAAAAATCTATAGTATAATTAGTATTGTAAAGAGGAGATGAGAAAAGAAAGGAATCAGAAAAAACGGTTCGCTTCTCTTTAAGCTGAGATCCAACCTAGATCTCAGTTGGGCAAACCCGGAGAAATCCGGCGACGCAAAACTACAGGGGCCGAAAGGTCAGCCAGTTGCAATCTTCATGGAGCAGAGCTCCGAAGGTTAGTTCTCGAATCAGAATTAATTCAAGAAG
>JAGAXP010000166.1 GCA_017940955.1 Oribacterium sp. | reverse complement strand
GTTAAAGAAGTTACAGTTTGACCCGAGACGTTTTACAGATAATTCCATATTTGCAACAAAGAGTGAGCTAATGGATTACCGGGATGATAATCCGGATATAATTCCACTGCTGTATCAGACGGGATATCTGACTGTCACAGAGTATGATGCCCGTAAATCAGCGTATACCTTGGGATTTCCTAACGAGGAAGTTAAGTATGGGCTTTTAAACAGATTGATGATATGCATTATGTAGACCCCTATATGGCGGACAGCAGAAAGCTGTATAAAATAGGGGTGAACTTCAGTTCAGAAACCAGGCAGATGACGGAATGGAAGGTTGAATAAAACAAGAAGTATGCTGCGACATAAGCAAGCCATACAGCATATAAAATGATGAAAGGACGTTGACCGGAGAGGTTAACGTCCTTTTCTGCTACTTATGGGCATCGAGAATTGTATTGATGAACAGGTCAACGGCTTTCTGCTCCCTGACGGACAGCAGACGGTATCGCTGCAGGTGCCTGCCTTCAAGGTCTGTGATATGAAGAGGTACAGGTTCAACATTGAAAAATTCTGCCAAAGATATGTCAAGCACAGAACAAAGAAGCTCAAGCTTATCTATCGGAGGGTATAGACCCTTCTGATACCAGGTAGCTATGGAGGATTGTGGAATGCCTGATAGTTTTGCAAGCTTGTATACGCTCATATTTCGCTGCTGCCGCAATTCAGTCAGTCTGTCAAGTACATCGAATTTGATGGGAGTATTGTTTTTCATCTATTATCACCTTTGTTAGTTCGAGATTACGATATGGTGAAATTTTATTTCGATATTTTGACAGGAAATAGTTGCAAAATTACGCATTAGCAAATCGGAATTACGATATATTCACATCTATATAGTGAGGCTTATATTTAAAATTCTAAAAAATCTATAAAGAATCTAAAATATCCATATTCAATATATGAAGTTTAAATATTCTCCACATTTTGTTTATACGGTTGACTATTTAAAGCGATATATTAATACGTGAATACGATATATTTGAGATGTACAAAAACAGTTTTAGTTTCTCAATTTAAAAACAGATGTTGAAATAACGAAAGGAAAAGACATGAAAAAGGAATTTTATGTAGCTGCAGCACTGACTATTTCAACAGTTCTATCATTTACAGCCTTAGCCGGTTCATGGAAGAAGGATGCAAAGGGCTGGTGGTATGACTATGGTAACGGGAGCTATCCCGCAAACAAATGGGAGTGGATCGATGGTAACGGCGATGGCTTGGCTGAATGCTATTACTTTAATTCAAACGGATATATGGCAGCCAGCACCTATCAGGACGGCTATGAGCTTAATGCTGACGGCCAGTGGGTGAATAATGGCGTTGTGCAAAGAAAGAATTTAGGGACTGTGGCAGGATATACGCCGACTATGCAACAGGATAGCAGTCAGACGGAAAGTGTGAAAGGGTCTACTAAGACATCGAAGAATAAGGAAAAGGTGAGTTTGTTGCAGTTTGATATGGTTGCGAAAGATGATATGAGGGTAACATCTAATTGTGAAACAACAAGAGGTGAGCTATTTGCAAATTGTCTGGAATTTTACAGTGGATACAATGACTGTCATGTAGCATATTTGGTTAATGGTCAGTATGATACTTTATCCTTAACATATGCGCCTGAAAAGGGATTTGATGAAAAAGCTAAAGGAAGCATAACAGTTTATGGAGATGATGATGTTATTCTCTGGGAAAGTGATGAAATAAATTATAAAAGTCATATTGAAACAGATACAATTGATATTTCAGGTCAAGATGAAATAAGAATAAGTGTTCCGCATACAGGAGGGCACGGATATGTAATTATAAAAGATTTGTATCTTGAGTGATGTGGATATAGGGAAGGAGTTGTTATGAAGAAAATATGGTTGTTCTGTTATCTGCATGTGGGAGTAAAAATTCATCAGAGGTAGAAGTTACTATAACTGGAGATAAAATAGTTGAAGCTACAGAGGAGACCACTACAGAGAAATCAGTAGAAAAAGTCCATGAATTAAATGAAAAAAATGAGAGTGAAACAGAAACAATTATCGAGAAGCCAGTTGAAGTTAATTGGCAGGAACTAAAATATAAATGGGAAGATGAAGCTGGATATTCTTTTGAGGCAACGATACAAGTCAGTCCATGGATAAATACGAAAAATGAGGATTATCTCCATGCGGCATGGGATAAAGTCGGTAAAATAAAACATTTAACAGATCCAGATTATAAATCATGGGGGATAAATTGTTATGGATCTTCCTATCAAGGTGACAATAATAATAGCGAATGGTATATATGTAGGTTTGAGGCTATGAATAATATTACTGATTATTATTATTGTGTTGGAGACATTACAATAAAAAATATAACGAATGGGTGGAACATAACAGCAGCAGCCCCTATAACATCTAATCCCATTATTCTTTCTGCATGTCAGCCGGAATCAGCTATCATAAACAAACAAGATGCAAAGGTGTTTAGTACTACTATATCACGAGTTTTATATGGCGAAACTGAAAAACTGCATAATACTTTTGCAATTGTAAGACCAAAATATACTTCGAATAAATGGGGACCTACACCATTCATTTTTGCACATTTTGATAATAAAACTCCTGCAAATCCAGACGGGAAATATATATCAGAAATTAAGGAGTCTTGCTTCTGTTTGACTAAAGATTTAGGTATTGGGATGTCAGGTCGAGAAATTTTTGAAGAGAGCGAGTATGTAAAGCTTGATGTTATAGATTAAGAACACAATAAAATAGGAGCGGAATTCATTTATATCTTTGTGTTAGAACTAAATGATCTAAGTATGCGCAATATAGGAGAAACGAATTATGAAAAGAGGTCTGATTGCGGTGGTTGTGACGATGGTTCTTTATTTAGGACTATCCTCATTTGATTCATTGGCTATTACACAAAACGAAGCTGTAGAATGGGTAAAGGCACAAAAAACTCAGGCGTCACATTATGACATTGATGGTAACGGATTATGGTGTACAGACTTAGCGACAGCATATATGAATTATCTGTGGCTTAGTGTTAATGGGCAATGGAATGATCCATGGGGGTTATACCCATACACAACAAGAATGGCCAAAGACTATGATCAATACGTTTCAGGAAATGTTAATTGGACAGTTTTAGATCGTACAAGTTCAACCATTCCGCAACCTGGAGATATTTTTGTTAGTGAACAAGATACCAGGAGAGCTGGTACTGGACATGTAGGAATAATTATAATGCCTTATGGAACCACGGGTGCAAAAGTTATAGAGATGTCTGCAGGGCAAAAACCTACAGAAAATGATATTACATGGGGATCACAAGCATCATATAATGCGGATCATCTGATAAGATTCAATTTTTTTGATGCAAATGGGACGCAAGTCACTTCAATTACACCATCAGTCAACTTCAGTCCTTGGGATAATAGCAACTATACATATATCTGGGAAACCGATGCTTCCATCGGACAGCAGATTGACGTATATAACGGAACATGTACCGAAGCAGGAATGAATCTGTATGATGAGGACGGTAATTTCCTAAGTGGTGCCGGTGGATTATATTACTACCGAGTATATTTCAAGATTAATGAAGAGCTTGGGGTCACACTAACACCCGGAACAACATATAAGTATAATTTCTACGCAAAGGTAAACGGAGAAACATATTATAGCAATGAAGGTTCATTTACCACATTGGGCTCAAAGCCAGATTATTCAAATATAGTTGAAACTACTTCAGATTCAACATATACCGATTATCAGTCATATGAACCTCAAGAAACTTCCTGGGAAACACAGGATGATAACAGTTCATATGTAAATGAGACTGAAGCTCAGTCCTATGACACGACGGAGACATTGGCAGAAAACTCATACGATAATTATGAGGAAAGCTATGAAGAACAGGAAACTGAGGCAGCTAAAGCAGAACCTACTGTGAAATTCAGCGCATGGGAGAATGGTAACTACACATATATCCGGGACACTGATGCCTCCATAGGTCAGCAGATTGATGTTTATGACGGCGAATGTACCGAAGCTGGAATGTATCTTTATGATAAGGACGGAAACGAACTCGGAAGCTCTGGCGGTGAGTATTATTACAGGGTATATTTCAAGATAAATGAAGAGCTCGGCGTGCAGCTGGAGCCAGGAACAAAATATAAATACAAGTTCTATGCAATAGTCAATGGAGATACCTATTGGGGCAAAGAGGGCTCATTTAAGACCAAGGAAGAGACCAATACGCCTACGGTGAACTTCAGTAAGTGGGAAAACGGTAACTATACATATATCCGTGACACCGATGCCTCTATAGGTCAGCAGATCGATGTATATGACGGCGAATGCACCGAAGCAGGAATGTATCTTTATGATAAGGACGGAAACGAACTCGGAAGCTCCGGCGGAGAATATTACTACAGAGTTTACTTCAAGATCAACGAAGAACTCGGAGTGGAGCTTGAACCCGGAACTAAATATAAGTACAAGTTCTATGCGGTGGTAAACGGGAAGACCTATTGGGGCAATGAAGGTTCGTTCAAGACCAACGGGTAACAGAGACCTAGGGATTTTCGAACATAATCAAGGAAAAAGCGTTCGGAAATCCGACATAGTGGGATGATTTTTGTCTGAAGCCAAAAAAACACATGTACGGATGTCGAATTTCTGGGGAAATTCGATATCCTATAAAACATGTTCTATAAGACAGACCTGATAAGGATCTGGATTATAGAACTAAGATCTTCTGAGATTATTGCTGATAACTTCTGACGGGAACCAATTTGGTAATGGAAAAGGAATGATTTCCGGCAAGGTTGCATTGAGAACTACACAGGAGAAAGAATAATGCTGAAGAATAAACGTGTACAAGTGAGCATATCCATCACTATAATGGCGGCGTTGATTGCTATTTGTATCGTTATTCTTCGGCTTCTTTTAATTGAATGTTTTCACATGTCTGAAATTGCAGCTACCACAGTTATGACTATAGGGCAGGTTGTGGCAGGTTCAATTGGTGCGATTATGATCATTATCCAACTGTCCCGTGAAAGTGATGCCCAGGAAAGCCAGGCGAGTATTCAGGAAGCACAATTCATACTGCAATACAATCAGGCATTTATTCAGGATTCAAACATGACCTATGTGGAACAGTTACTGGAAACATCAATGAAAAATCACTATGAATCTGAGATTATCACGGATGAAAACAGGCAGTACTTCATTAATTATCTTGTGTATCTGGAGGGAATAGCGCCGCTTGTTCTAAATAATATTCTTCGACTTGAGCATATCGATGATCTGATGGCTTATAGGTTTTTTCTCGCGGTTAATAACAGGGAAGTACAGGAAAAAGAATTGATGTATTTCCCGGATTTCTATAAAGGCTGTTTTAAGCTTTATGCAGTTTGGAAGAATTACAGAGACAGTCATGGGTATGAGATACTACAAGAGAAACAATCTTTGGACCTATGGCTTCAGTATGAGAATTACATTGATTCTGCTTACAAGATAAGGAAGGCTAATGTTGATGATCTTAGGGATATCGCAGAAATTCTTTACGGAACCGACCCATATATTTATCCGAGTGCTTTCGGTGATGCTAATACGGCACGGAAGAGATTTCCGATGATAATGAGGATTGATGGAAGTGCTTTCAACTTTAGTAATATCAATGCAGCGGTTGATGCTAAAGGAAGAATCATCGGAGCTATCTGTTATTATGATGGGACTGTCAGCAGAGACATTGATTACAGTACAGTTTTTGATTCCAATTCCGAGACTCTTCAGCATGTATGTAAACATTATTTTAATCATTTGGCAGAGTATGTCGATTCTCCGGATACGGTTTATATCGTGGCTATATCTGTTTCTGAAGCTTATCGAGGAAAGAAGATAGGAACCATGCTCTTGAAGAGTGTTTTGTTGGAGCATAGTAAGGAAAAAATCAAATTGGATGTGCTTTGTGATAATGAAAAGGCAATCAATCTGTATGATAAATATGGATTTCAAAAGATTGGTAGAAATAAGGGCTATGCATATATTTCGGAAAAAAGGCCGGATTGCTTTACCATGGTGCGGCAGCCTACAGAGAGATGGATCAGAAAGAAGTTTAGTGAAGAAGAGACGAATGCGGTTATATAAAGTGAAATAAGCAGGAGGGGTACTATGAGAAAGCAATTAGTTATTTTGGTTTGTTTCATACTTTTAGTTGCTCTTATGTGTGGCTGCAGCAAGAAGAATGCCGTAGCAGAGGAAGGAACCTCGGCAAAGAGTAACATAGTAGAAACTACACCAGCAGTTCAGAAAACAGTCGAGAGTCAGCTCACAGTCGTAGATACTACAATGGACAAGACAATGATGGAGACAACTGCAGAAAAGAAACCAAAAATAGAATGGCAAGGATTAAATTATCGATGGGAAGACGCTTCCGGATATGTATTTGAAGCAACCATAGAGATGTCTCCATGGATTAACACTAAAAATAGAGCATATTTGGATTACGCTTGGATCGATGCCGGCATGGGATTCCCACTTCCGGAAGACACTCTTGATAGTTGGGGAATTGAACGAGGTAGTGCAGGATATGGCAGAAGTGGAAATAGCGTATACGGATCATTTAAACCGCTCAACAATATTACTGACATCTATTATTGTGTCGGTACTATCGGTATAATTAATCGATCTGTAGATTGGAATTTCAATACTCCACTCACTTCAGATTCAATATGGTTCTCCGCATGTCAGACAGAGGTACAGAAAGTAGCACCTGGACAACAAATCGACCAAATGCATTATTATCAGAGTCACACAGTTTCAGATGTTCTCTACAGCAACGGTCAAGTCAAAAATTCTACCTGGGCCAAGGTGAATCCAGTCTATACGTCAAAATCATGGGGGCCAGTTCCGTTTGTGTTTGCCCATTTCGAAAACAAGACGCCAAACTGCCCAAAAGGTGAATATAGGTCAGAAATGGAAAATACTTATTTTTATATCAATGGACAGTCTTATTGTATTTGGGAAAAAGAAATGAGCGAATTAAATTATGTCAAGCTAGACATAATAGAGTGATTACAATAGAAACTGAAAAAGTATGTATGAGTGGTGGTTGTAGATTCGGATATAAATAATGGAAGTTTTTTTGAAAAATGTGAGGCCGATATTTCTTCTAGACATTACATATCAGTACAGCATATATTAAGTTTCTGATACATCCTTATTGTCATGCCAGGCTAGTATTTCTGCGATAAAACAGCACTTAATGTGTTAGATACTTATTATTCGACGTACTATTTAGAAAAAAGTAATATAAAAGAGTTCAATATGATGCAGAAAAGAATGTTTATGAATATTGGGATTAGTTTACTTTGCAGGTGAAATCGTTGAATTAAATCGTTTAAAAGGTAATTGATGATTCGAATGCAGAAACTAGATTTAGCGAAATAACTACGGCTAGATTAACAAAGCTAAATGATACAACAATTAAGCTAAATGTACCATTGTTTATGAGTGGAACTTATCATAGAATCAGCTGATAATCTCATATTTATAAGGTAATAAAAGTGCGCATCAATGCATCCAATACATACTTTAATGATCAGTACGGTTAATAATAGAAGAATGTAGGACAGCTTGCAAGGAGACCAACTATGAAAAGGACAAAGAAGATAACAACCAAGATGACAGGCCTTTTGCTTGCTTCCCTCATGGCAGTTTTGCCGGCAATTACCGTAAGCGCAAAAGATATGCCTTCCCAGGAGGAAAATTCCATATACAAGCCCGTCATTGATAGTTACCTTGATTTCCTGCACGGGGGAGATTTTAATTTTTCTGAGTACTATGGAAACAACGACATCATGGGGGAAGTTCTGTTTGCTAGGGACGACGGCGACATTGACAACTGTGTATATTATATCTTCGAAGACTTTGATGAGGACGGGACGGATGAGATGGTAATAGGCTTCAATAACTCCCAGTATAACCCCAATCCGTCTTCAGGAACCGAACACATACCATTTTTCTACAGCTTCCTGTGGAAAATAATAGATGGGAAGCCCACAATTGTCGATTATAAGAATATGTTCCGGGGAAGCTACCTTATCCGGAAAGGTGGGTTATTATTGACCGGTACGGAAGCGAAGGGGACGGTATGTACAGCATAGATGTCTGGGACCCAACACATACGCAGAACCTTGAATCTCTGGACGGACCCTGGGGCATGTATGAGTCTGTGGCTGCGGAAGTAGAGGGACGTTATCCGGCATATATCTTTACAGGGTAGCTACACATGGTGCAGTAGTTCGGGACGGAAGTGCTATATAAATCACAGGATGACATTGAGTCGGTGGATTTCGCCGGGATCTATTAGGTATGTGGATTGGAGCGCTAAAGTTTACAATAACATAAGGTTACTGGTCACAGGAAATACCATTTAGTTAAATATCATGAATTCAATTATTACAAGATGAATTGTAATGTGTGGATAATAAGCTAGTATTCCGAGGTGATAGCCATGAAAAAAGTTTTTTATGTGTTTTTGTTGGTCTTTATAGTAGTTATTCTTGCCTCTTGCGAAAATGATGGGACAGCTTCGGAAAAGGTGAGTGAACAGACAGAGTCTGTAAATTCACACGAAACGAATTATGTTACGGATATGGCATCACTACAAAGCGAGACCGGCGTGTCAGATGATTTACAGGAATCTGTAAGTTTGACAGATGCAGAGCAGAAAAATGAGCCGGAGGATGGTGATATAATCAATTCTCAGGCGTATGAGGCATATCTTTCGTTACTGGTTGGAAAGAAAAACGCCATTGAAGCTTATAACTGGCAAAAGAGTGACTCAGTAACCGGCGTGGATATGACACATCCGGTGGTACTGTGTGATTGTTATGGCGATGAGACGCCGGAGCTGATTTATTTATCAAGGAATGAATCTAATGGATATATGGCTGCCTCACTTAATATTGTTACATTTGAAGATGATCAAATACGAGAACTGTACAGCAATCAGTATTGGGATACCGGAGTTGCCAGTGGAAATAGTTATTACCTTTATCAGATTAAGGATGATAAAGCTTTATATGCATTTACTTCAACTGGTGATGAGACTTGGCATGAATACCACAGTGCCTTTATCACGGAAAACAATGAAATGAAATCGGTTGATCTGCTAGAGCACACTGAAAGACCGGAGTATGATCACGTTTCTGTTACAACCGGACCGGAATACATTCATGAATATATTGAAAACGGAACCCGGACAATCACTGAACAGGAATACAAAGATAAAATCAGAGACATAGAAAATAATACCGCTTCTGTGCTTATGTATTCGTATATGCCTGGTGGTTCCAATAAGGCTGGCGATTTCGTAAAGGATTTTGTTGATCAAAATGGTTGTTCGGAGATGACATGTGAGGAGGCTATTAACTACCTTAAACGATTGCTTAAAACGAATGGTAGTTCTGAAACGGCTAATGATAATGCTGAACCATGGTCTCAGGCATATAAGTCATTTGTGCTTGAAGGCGAGTTCCTGCATAGTGGAGATACAGATCTTGGTTACGGAGATTTGGAGACAGGCTTTGCGGTTGTGGACTTTGCTCTCCATGATATGAATGATGACAATGTTCCGGAACTTATCATTAGCAACGGTTTTAATGGCAGGGATTTAAGCTCGAAATATATATTTACATACTACGGCGGAGATGTGGTTTATTGCGGTTGTACCGGTGCTGATATTTATGTGGTAGATGATTATCCGGGGGTGTTCTCAGGAGTGACAGAGACAGGATGGTATTTGGATGAGGAATATGCCGGGAAATATTCAGAGGTCAGCATACTGAATTATATTTACATGGAGAATAAAACCTTGGTTACGGAAAAAGTATCAGTTATAGGGTATCCTGTTGGTTCTTCATCAATGCAAACTATTTTTCAAACCCAAAATTCTGAATTGCTTGAAGCAAGTAATAGGACACAGACTTCAATCAAGGCATTCACCTGGGCTCAACTGAGGGAATCCGGGTGGTATGGCTTTATAGAGGCGTGACTGTTCAGCCGGGTGAACCATGGGGGCTGTTACATAGAGGCATAATCGGGACCGATAAAACATCCAAACATCTTTTTTTATAGATTAAGAATATGCTACGATATAAGCAGGTAAGTACAAGATTGTATCACTGCTTATGTCGTGGCATTTTAACATATTTGCGTACCGAAAGAAAAAGATGATTAAACGGAGGAGCATTATGGAAGAACGAAAGCTGCCGTTAGGCATTCAGAGCTTTGACCAAATTGTTCAGGATAACTATACGTTTGTAGACAAAACTGAGTATATATATAAACTTGTGCATACGGGAAAGCCCTATTTTTTAAGCCGGCCGAGGCGGTTCGGAAAGAGTCTCCTGTTATCAACCATGAAGGCCTACTGGGAGGGAAGGAAGGAGCTGTTCCGTGGACTTGCCATAGAGAGGCTGGAGCAGGATGACCCGAAGGCATGGCAAGCCTATCCGGTGTTTTACTTTGACTTCAATAAGGCGAATTATCATGAAGACGAGGCGCTGAAGTCAGTTTTGAAAGTACATATTGAAGAGTGGGAAAAGCAATATGGAAAAACAACTGAAGATGCACCTCTTGGAACGAGATTTGGACAACTGCTTAGGGCAGCTTCAGAACAGACCGGGAAACGCTGTGTGGTACTGGTGGATGAGTATGATAAACCACTGCTTGAAACCATGGAGAATAGGGAATTGGTGGAAAACAACAAAGCTGTGTTTAAGGGTTTCTTCAGTGCCCTTAAAAGTGAGGATGCCTATATACGTTTTATATTCATCACGGGGGTCACAAAGTTCAGTAAGGTGAGTATCTTCAGTGACTTGAATCAGCTTCGGGATATATCCATGAGCATGGACTATGCGGAAATCTGCGGTATCACAGAG
>JAGAXP010000010.1 GCA_017940955.1 Oribacterium sp. | reverse complement strand
GCTGCTCCCTTAGTTCCAAAACAGGGGCTGTTGCCGATAGATTTCATGGATTAACGTCTCAGAAAATGAGGCGCTCATTTAAAACAAAAGTGACTGAATTTTCAATGAACTTTTGACTGAATTTTCAGTTGACAAATACACACTGACAATAACGGCTGCCACATTTATAACAAGCTGGAACTTACAGAACTTTAATATATTGTTATATATTGTTCTTCCGTAAAGAATGGCATCCTTGATCGATCTGAAATTATCATCGATGATAACAACTTCTCCGGCTTCCTTTGCCGCTTCTGTTCCGCTTCCCATCGCAAATCCGACATCAGCTCTCTTAAGAGCAGGTGAATCGTTAACACCATCTCCTGTCATGCCTACTACCAGGTTCATTTCCTGGCAAAGCTTTACCATACGCGATTTATCTGTCGGCAGAGCTCTGGCAATAACACGGATATCTTTAATGATAGCCTTTACTTCATCATCACTCATGGAATTCAGCTGTGCTGAAGTAAGAGCCCTGTCGGTATCAGCTTTCATCAATCCGGCATCTTTGGCAATCGAAACTGCGGTCTCTAAGCGGTCGCCGGTGATCATTACTACCTGAATACCAGCATCCTGAACTTCTTTGATTGCTTCTTTTGCCTCAGGTCTTACATCATCTCGAATTGCAACAAGTCCAATAATTACAACGTCATCGTTAATAGTGTCTTCTTTAAAAGGACTGTCAGAATATCCAAACGCCAGAACTCTCATGGCTCTGGAAGCATATTCATTGATCTTCTCATTCAAAACATCAGGGAACAGATCAACAACATTACCATTCGCATCCAGACCCTTTTTAGCAACACTTACAAATTTTTCAGGTGCGCCTTTATAGAATACCTGCTTTAATTCCCTGATCTCTGCCTGACTAAACTTGTTTGCGGAATTAAAGCCCTGAGATAACCCTACGCTATAATCAGTAGCCTTATCCGTACCGCCCGCAAGGAATCTGTACTGTTCTTCGCCAAGGAACCTCATCAATGCCTGGTCTGTGGCGTTTCCGCCGATAACTTTATGCTGGCCGTCAAACATAGATGCTGTATTCTTACCTATAGCAATATCAACCAAGGATTTAACTTTTCCATGTTTCTTCATTTCATCCAATGGTATGCTTGCGCCATCAGGTGTAAAGAATTCAACAACTTCCAGACTTCCCTTGGTGATAGTTCCTGTCTTATCGCTGAAAAGAATATTTAAAGATCCTGCAGTCTCAATACCTACCGCCTTACGAACCAACACATTGTGATCAAGCATTCGGCTTGTATTCTGCATAAGAACCAGTGAAATCATCAGCGGCAAACCTTCAGGAACCGCACAGACCACAATCAAGATAGCCAGTGAGACTGCCTCGATAGTGTTCATCAGGATGTTACTCCATCCGGTAGCTGCATATCCGCTGAATCCGCCAGCCTTGATTACAAAATAAGCCATATAAAGGATGACAATGACCACAGCTGATACATAACCAAACACTGATATCTGTTTAGCTAGTTTTGAGAGCTTAACCTTTAGCGGTGAATCCGGTTCTTCATCCTGCATATCTTCAGCCATTTTACCCATCATAGTCTTCAGGCCAACTTTTCTTACATCTAAGATTCCTTCTCCATCAAAAACCACAGCCCCTCTGAAGAGAGAATACTTATCAACGAATGTTTCACCTGTCAGTTCTTCCGGAAATGCAGTTTCTATGTCTGTAGCAAACTTCTTGCATTCTTCCGCCTCACCGTTAAGAACAGAGTTATCAACCCTGAGATCGCCATCAACCAAGATACCATCAGCCGGAATCTTATCTCCTGCCTGAAGGATAATCTTATCCCCTACGACAACATCATCAACTTCAATAACAGAAATGATTCCATTTCGATATACTTTACAGGTATCTTTTTTGGTACTGTCCTTCAGCTCCCTGTATTTCGTGTCGCTTGCAACCGCTGTTTTAGCTGTGACAAACGCTACTATCAAAACGGCGATTATCGTTCCAATGGGTTCATAGATCTCAGCATGTCCCAAAAAGAACATAACAAGCATGATAGCAACAATTGCGAGCAATATCCGAATCATGGGGTCGCTAAATGTTTCTTTGAACTCATCCCAAAATGTGGTAGGTTCTGAGTCTGGAATAACATTTGACCCCTCTTGCTCTCGTGATTTTAGTACCTCATCATCAGTAAGGCCCGTAAACTTCATCTTCTGCAATCCTCCTAGATACATAATTTATGTTCAATAAGCACCGGTGCTGAACCATCATCCATCCCTTTTGTTGATATTTAACATTTGCTGTAACGATTCGGGGAAGGCTCCTATGCCTACTAACATTTCTCTTGTTTTTTCATTGTGTTCAAAAAACAGTATCAAAGAGAGAAACACATTCCATGACATATCTCTCTTCTTTGTCTCAATCGCTGAATATGTTTGTCTTGAAACCCCAATGATATTACTGAGTTCGCTTTGAGATATTCCTATCTTCGCACGCAAAACAGGCAGTTCATCTGTCAACACCTCAATCAGTTTATCCCTATCGACATCATTGATTTCCATGTAGGAACTTTCTTTCTCCATCCACTACCTCCTGGCTGCATACTACATCAATAATTGTTACTATCTATATCTCCTGTTAACGCACATTGCACGGATGTTAAATATTTTACACCTTGTCAAACATTTTGTCAAGGTGCCTAACAAGTTTGCATAAAAAATATTTGAGTTGTCGGTTAATTTATGTCAAATTGCACAAAACTCATCCCTGTACATATATATTCACTTAAAATGTGTCATTTACTGCCTTTTCATAAGAGCCATAAGTCCTGTCATCAAACAAAACCCATTCAACAAGGTCAAACTGATCAGGATTAGCATTGAGATACTCTTTTACAGTTTTTACAGCAATCTCCGCAGCCTCATCCACCGGATATCCGTACACACCTGTGGAAATAGACGGAAATGCGATGCTTCTTATATTATTGTCAGCAGCGACTTCCAATGAACATTTGTAGCAGGATGCTAAATCCTCAGCCTCACCCTGTTCACCACCAATCCATCTCGGTCCAACAGTATGAATAACGTAATCACAAGGAAGATTGTATCCTTTCGTAATCTTGGCTTCTCCAGTATGGCATCCGTTTAAAGCCAAGCACTCCTGCAGAAGTTGAGGACCTGCCGCACGATGGATAGCGCCATCAACGCCGCCTCCGCCGCGAAGACTTCTGTTCGCAGCATTCACGATTGCCTGAACATCATTTATTTTTGTTATGTCACCTTTTACAACTCTGATCATACTCATACCCTCCTTCAATTCGCTTACAGTTCCAAATATCCACTATAAGATTCTATAAATTTTTCAATCTTATCCAACACATCGATTTTTAATTCATTCGATTTTGTCATTTTTTTCACCGTACATTCCCATATTACCAGTACTCTAATCCCCTGACTCTCGAGCGTCATCTTAACTGTTTTATCTCTTTCTATGTTTCTATCAAATTTACTCTTCCAGAACTCCACCCTGCTTTTGGGAACATAAGCATATTTACAGTCCTTATGCCTATGCCAGAAACACCCATTTACGAACACTGCAACATTATATTTGGGCATCCATACATCAGGATGCCCAAATATTTTGGAGTAATTCTTTCTATACCTGTATCCTAAGGCGTATATTTTTTTTCGAATGTATTCCTCCGGTTTTGTATCCCTGCTCCGGATCCTAGCCATATTACGGCTCCGTTCATCCGAGGATTTTATATCGGCCATCAGGCAAGCCCTTCCATTTCCTTTATGTAATCAACAAAACGTCCGACCGTCCAAATCCGATCACGTCTGTCCTTTGGATAGGCTGTAATGTATGATTTCGGAACCACAAGAACAACTTTCTCCGCCTGCATTTCATCCATCTGAGCTGCCGATATACCCTGTTGCATTGTGCAAAGGTACTTATTCTCATCCCTCAATCTGTCAGCCTCATTCAGTATCTGGCGCCACCGGTCTTTGCAGGTTGTCTTTGCCGCCAGTGTACAGAGTTTATCTATGGCAAATGTCATGTCATGATATGCCTCTTCTGAAGGGAACAGAAAATCCGGCTTTTTGTTGCCTTCAGTCGTAGCCTGAGGCGCGTATTCTATCTTATTCTCGTCGAATATTGCCGCCAGATGATGTTCCAGACTCTTTCCCGCTCTGCTTTTTCTTCTGTTCAGCACCTGGTTGGCCAGTGCTATAAAGTCATCTACTGAAGCAAACCCCTTTGCAACTGTTTCTCCATATCTGGCATGCTCAATTGCCCGGAAAAGCCGATATTCTTCCTCTGTCCATTTCAACAGCATAGTGTCAGGATCCGTCAGTATCAGATGTCTGTTCAGGTATACCTGATATTGGATTATCCGAGCGGCCGATGACATTTCCTGAGATGTCGGGAAGTCAACCTTTAATCCGCTAATGAATGTATCTATCGCCTGCTTTTCCACCACTTCAGGTGCAACCCTGTCTAATTCTATCGGTCTATTTGTTTCTGCCGGAGTAAGGCCAAAGGAATCAAGAAACTCCTGTATGTCCTCATCCGTGTTGAACAGATATCCAAGGTATGAATCCTCGGATTCCTTTATCATCACGAAGAGAGCCCCTGTGTATTCCGGACGCAGAAGCTCAAAGCCTCTACCAAATCCGGTAATCCTCAGTTCGTTTTTACTCTCATACCATGTAAATGTACAGCTTGTTGAAAAATCATCCTGCCATTTTATCGTAGCGGTCTTCTTAAGGATATGATTTTCTCTCAGTTCCTGTTCCGTATACAACATATCCTTTGCCGTTTTCGATATAAGTATCCCTGATTGATGCCCGCCAGTTTCTCCGCTGTCATTTGCAGACAGAAATTTACAGTATGACTTCTTGCCGCTCAAAACAGCCTCCACGGCTTTGGTAACAAGTTCATCCATCATACAACCGCCACCTTCCTGCTTCTGTTCACGCTTTCAGAAGCGGACTTCCGCCTTGCTTTTGTACCTGCCGCTGCTGTTTTTGCTTTCGTATTTTCATTTACCACAGTCAATCTGTCCAGTTCATTCATCTTCAGACATACCAAGTGAGCCACATTGGCCATCAGCGGAACCACCACAGAATTACCGAACTGCCTGTATGCTTGGGTATCCGAGACAGGTATTTTAAAGTCTTCAGGGAAACCTTGTAATCTGGCACACTCCCTCGGTGTGAGCCTCCGTGGGTTTTTCCCATCCTGTGCAATCAATATCTCCGAACCATCTTTATGGTATCTTGCACTCAGCGTTCTGGATACCCCATCAGGATCAGCAATCCCATAGCCGAACCCATTGCCTGCGGCTTTATGCTTTGCTGCATATCCCTGAAGATAATCCCACAGTTTGTCTGACAAAGTATACTTTTCATCTACTTCTGTTTCGAGGATGTCCCTCATCACCGGCTTGGGTTCCGCAGGGGTAATCTTGAAATCAAATTTAATCCCCTTACCATATCTTTTCCTGTCGAACCCTACGATAAGAATACGTTCCCTGTGCTGTGGAACAAAATTCTGACCATCCAACACTTGATAGAATACCTCATAATCAAGTTCATCCAAGGATTCCGTTATAACCTTAAATGTCCTCCCCCTGTCATGGCTGCAAAGATTCTTAACATTCTCCAGCATAAAGGCCTTAGGTCTTTTTGCCTTTAAAATACGGCAGACATCAAAAAACAGAGTCCCCTGAGTCTTATCCTCAAATCCCGTCGCTCTGCCAAGACTTTGTTTTTTTGAAACACCAGCTATAGAAAAAGGCTGGCACGGAAATCCAGCCACCAGAATATCATGATCAGGAATAGTATTTTCATCTACTTTGGTGATATCACCATCCGGTTGCTCTCCAAAATTTGCAAAGTATGTTTGCTGGCTGTATTTGTTCCATTCATTGGAATACACGCAATGTCCGCCAACACTCTCATACGCCAGACGCATCCCACCTATTCCTGCAAAAAGATCTATAAACGTAAAATCAGCATCCACCGGAACCTCATTTTTATTCTGTTGCTGAAGGAACTGTATAATTGCTGATGAAACAGAGTCCTGAACCGATGAATTTGTTTCTCCTGTATAATCTGTCAGGGCCTCATACACCGCATCATCCAGCCTGATATGAACTTGCTTAGCCATAACTCAATATCCTCCTGGGAAAAATCTTATACCAATCTTATCCCATTATATCAAATATACAAACGCTTATCAAGGGAATTTTCAGGTATATTTATTGTCCCTTTGAGAGAAAAGAGCGGTAACATCCATCATCGGATGCTACCGCTCCTATTCAGTGTTTTCTAACCGGCTTCCTACCGTTGAGTTGAAATTGATCATGAGATTTTATATCCCGGATGGCCCTGCCCAGCGTCCGGCTTCTACTGTGCGTGTGATACGGATCGGAAGCATGGTGCTTGTGGAAAACCACCGTCACATCCCCGTCTGGCAGCTCCACATTATGAAGCTGCCAGACATGACGGGTATTCAGGGACATCAGCGTTACATCGTACTGATCGGCAACAATGACCGCAAAATACTTTTTATCAATCGAATCCAGTTCCTGTTGCGTAAACATCCATCATGCCCCCTTCCTCTCAAAATAGAGATCAAGAGCCTCTTCCAGTATGCCCTGCACATCCTTTGCAGCCACATTTGCGAAGTACCTGTGATACACCTTCGCCGGCAACTTCACGCTGACCGGTCTCTTTACCTCTGCAACCGGCTTATCCAGACCCAGTATCGACTGCACAGATTCTTCCGTAATGGTGCCTGCTGCCGCCCTGAGCCTTCCTGCGGCATCCTTTTTCAGCTTGATACAATTCTTCTCCATAACCTCGAAAACAAGCGCCTGTTCTTCCGGAGACAGGAAGGATACCTCTACGCCCACCACCATAGTCAAAGATCCATCATCCAGCATTTCCTTGAATGCCGGGATCAGCTGATTACAGCGGACATACCTTGCGATATTACGACCAGTCATTCCGTATTCCTGTCCGATCAACTCCCTGGACTTAGCCTGCTGGTGGACATGATGTCCACCGTCGCCATTCAGCCTGTGAAGCTCTTCCATGATCTCTTCACGCTTCTTTGTGCCGCAGACCTTGTCATACCTCGTTGCCAGCACTGCGATCCGCTCCGTGACCGACAAATCATTGAAGGATCTCTGGATCACATTGGTCTCCACCACATATACCCAAGCCTCTTCGTCTGTCAGGTTTTCCTTCACAATAGCAGGGATTTCTTTAAGCCCTGCGATCCTTGCCGCATTCTGTCTGTTATGCCCGGCAAGCATTTCATACCCGGAACCGATCTTTCGGACGATCACCGGCGTCAGAACGCCGTGTTCCTTAATGCTGTCCACCATACCATCCAGCCTCTCGCCCTGGTACAGCTTGAACGGATGCTCATGGAACGGCTCCACCTTATCCACCGGGATCATCGTCACACCGCTCTCAGGAGCATCCCCGGTAAGCAGATCAATCGCGTCGTTGAACACTTTCCTTTTAGGCTGATTTGCTTTCATATCCGATCAACTCCCTTCCAAAATCCAAATAGGCCTTGCAAGCCCTTGTCTGCGGTGCATACTCCAAAAGAGGCTCACTGTAGTAAACGCTCTCACCTACCTTGACGGTACTCGGAATCTTACTGTTGAATATCCTGATCTGACCCTCGAATGTCTCCGTCACCTGCTCCGATATCACCTTACAGAGATTCGTCCTTGCTTCGCACATCGTGAGCAGGATTCCCTCGACTTCCAGCTTCGGATTGATGCGGCTCTTGATCTTCTTAATCGTCTTCAGGAACTCTTGAAGCCCCATCATCGCCAATAACTGAGGATTGACCGTAATCACAACCCCGTCAGCCGCAGCCAGAGCGTTTATCGTAAGCGCCCCAAGTGCCGGACAGGTATCAATTATCAGATAGTCATATTCATCCCGTAGCGGCTCCAGGATGTTCGCCAGCATCCTCTCGGCTCCCATTTCCAGCCTCAGCTTCGCATCCACCATCGACAGAACCATTGACGAAGGAATGAAGTCAACGCCATTCCTGCTCTGGATGTAGCTTGAAGGCTCCGGAAGCTCTTCACCCTCTATCTGAGCCATCATCAGATGCCCTATCGTGACCGGAACCGCTGCCGTATCCTCAATCCCGAAGCAGGTGGTGAGATTTGCCTGGCTGTCAAAATCCACAGCTAGGGCCCTCTTACCCATACTTGCCAGCGAATAAGCCAGATTATAAGAACTCACGCTCTTTCCTACGCCGCCCTTGGTCGCTCCTACCAGTATGATCTTCCCCATATCATCACACCCCCTCTGCAACGCCATACTCGGCTTTTCTCTCTGCTACATACTGCAGGTGAAGCTTTTTCTTTTCAGCCTCAAGCCTCTTCTGCAGAGACTTCATCTCTCTTTCCATGAAAGCCGCCTCAGCTTCCTTCATGGCCGCCTTTTCCGCATCTGGCGTGATGACCAGCTTGCCATTCTCACAGCTGATGGAAATATAATCCCCGATCTCAAACCCCAGATCCCTTAACCAGTTCCCTTTGAGCATGATCGTCGGCGTTGACTGGTACTTATAGCCGCTCATGCCATACACCTTAATGCTCCTATTCTTCTTTGTCATAGATTGTCTCCTTTCGTCTCGATACGACCCTACAATAACAAAATGGACTAAGCCGCCGTGGCCTTCTCAGTTCTGGAAGTCACTTGACTTAGTCCTATTATGTCGTTATCACCTACAATTAGCAAATTCTTATTTCTGGCATATTTCGGATTCTTTGGTCTACTGCTCATTGTGATTCTCTCTGTCTGCGAAAGGATTACGTTATTCTTAAACTCCGGGTCCAGAAATGGTTCTATGTCTGCATGTGTTCCCCACCTGGCAGATCCATATTCTTCATTATGACGATACTTCTTTGCATTTTTGCCCTTCATATACACAGCAAGTCTTAATGCTCCGGCAACTGCCACTCCCACGCAAAGATCCAAAGGATGGATACTTGGAAAAGGATTTGTGAAGGCCTCACCGAAACATCCATCCATAATAAGGCTCTGTAACTTCTCTGAAGCATTGGTACCTGCCGCCAGCCTCCACGCTTCTCCAATGTTAGTAGCAAAAAGTCCCAAGACCACATATGGAACATTGAGTATCAGTTTCTTCTTCAGCTTACTATTCATAGCTCCATTTCCTTTCTCTTTTCCACTGCTTTCCTTGGAAGTGAAGCCACAAATTCCTTTAACTTCTTAAGTTTCTGAAGGATGCTGGACCTGCCTTCTTTCTGTATCCTCAGTTGCCTTGCTGTATACTCATTTACTACAGCGGTAATGGCATCTGCATCTTATCCGGTACAGTTGCCACAAACATCTTATCGTCTAATGAATCCATTCCCGGATCCATATCTACACCCATCATTTCAGAAAGCATTTCTGACATACCTTTAATTTCGGAAGGTCTGATCTCAGGAGCATTGATCATGGCATCTTCATGTAACTGTTCCTGTGTAACACCGAACTGATCCATCAGATTATTTGTGACAAGGATTGTTCCATTCCCGGAATCCTTTGTATCAAGCACAAGTCTGTAAACCACTGCCATGTCCTCGATTTTTTCATGAGGTATATGAGAAAGCATCTCTGCATTACGATCCGCTGAAACCACATCCATAGAAAGCTTATTCTTCATCACTTCATAATTCGTGAGATCCTGTACATCCACATTCGGAGCATTCTTAATTCCTTCAGCTATCTTATTTACGGACATTTCCAAAACCTCACTGTAATCCTGTCCGTTCTCAATTGCATCGAACATAGAACTGAGATTTGCATTCACTCCGATGTTGCTGCCCTCCGGCGTAACGCTAAGTGCATCATAAGAAGAGTTGAGCTTCTCTACATGATGTTCGCTGATGTCTGCTTTGATATCCTGTGCTTCAAGTGCACTGCCAAGATCTTCTTTGATTTTTTCTTTGAACTCTTCGAAATTCATATATTAGGTTTCCTTTCCTGTGATTATTTGTATGCTGCCAAGTCGTCACTTGATTTTTTGCATACAAAAAGCGCCAGACTCGCGAACCTTTCCTTCACGAGCTGACGCTCTTTATTTGCCTTATTAAATTTCTGCAGAAAAAATGGATCCCTGAGGAAGCTTTCCGCTTCACTTCAGTAGATCCATTGTAATAATATCACAGGGATTTCAATAAAAAAATGGATGTCAAGTGTACTTTTAGTGTACTGCAAGTGTATTCTTTGTGCATTGGGTCCAAAATATCCTATCTATTAACATTATGATAGTGTGTTTTAAAAGTGTTTATATTATTTGATATTCAATATACTCGACCTCAGGATAAACTTTACAGTAATCAAAGTCTACTTTATAGTCTACTTCAAAGTCTACTTTACTATCCAGCGACCGTCTCTTTTTGATCCTTCCCTTACTAACACACCAATCTCCTGTAGTTTTAAACACATCTTTTTTACACCGCCAAGGCTTAGTTCACAATTAGAAGCCACTTCTTGTAAAGTCGCCATAGGGTTGCTTTTAAGGTATTCTAAAACCTGCTCCTGTCTTTTTGTTAATCCTTTTTTCAGGGAAATCATATTCTTTCGTTCTGATACTTCTTCCCGATCATATGCCAACGGTATTGTTACTTTTATCATCCCATCATCAAAAGAAAAAACTTCTCTACCATATTTTTCAACAATTGTAGGAACTCCATGTCCGCTCTGTTCTGCATATTTTGACGCCATAAAAATCATAAGCAAGCTCTTATTAACCGGAACGCTAGTTCCGTTGTAAAAGCCTTCTTGCGACAATGAATATGGGAGACCGCCATATGACACTATCTCTATTCTATCATCATACATATATACAGAAGGTGCTATCCCCTCATTCCAGTCGTTATGCAAACACGCATTTATCCATGCTTCCCTAAAACTCGGAAAGTCAAATAATGCCTGTTCTTTCCTTTGTGATTCACTTATATCTACGCGGGTCGTGTTGATCGATTTAAAATATTCCAGCACTTCTGAAACAGACAATAACAGACACTTCTTTCCATACTCGGTTCGTTTTGACATAACGCTCTTATTTTCGCCCTCAAAAACAACGACCTTTATCGAGATATCATTATTATCCGACATTAGATAAGCGTTAATGTTAAACTCATTTTCTCGGTTTAAAAGACCATAATTGCCATAGAACTCCTCGGTATCCTTAGGGTGGATACCCAATCCGGAAAGAAGTGCAAAAAATGATCTAAATGTCAGTTGTTGTTTCGGTGCCGATTTTTGTCTGATAATATCTGCATCTGAAGAAGCCAACATTTTCCTTAAAATATCATTCGATGCCTGCTCGTCAGCAGACACATTGCGCACGTAGTATCTGCCATCATACGAGTAAGGAACGTCTGTGCCTTTAGCAGATACTTTTATATACTTCTTTCCATTTTCGTCCGCATAATCCTTAATTTCTGCATATATTCTTGGTTCTATTTTATCCCGAATACGATTCCTAATATCCATTAGGGTATCTTTACCAATTTCCAGACCGCATACATCTCCAACATCTGATACTCCAAAAAAAACAGTTCCTTCTCCGTGTTTATTAAGCATAGAAGTTATAGATTTCAATCCTTTATCTAATTGTGATAAGCTCTCCTTAAACTCAGTAAATTCATCCTCTATACCAAGATTCATGATACACCCTCCATCTCAAAAGTATTTATTTAAAAGCTACCACAAAGTATACTTAAAGTCTACTTTCAAAGTATACTTTTATTCCTGATTATTTATTTTCATGGTTTTCTGCATCCCCTGATCTCGTCTTTCTTCCTTGACTTATGATAATTATATTCTGGCCAGGAGATCTTTCATTCCTATAAGTAAAGACTCTCCAAAGTAACGTACCATACGAGGAAATGAACCAATCAATGTTCCGATGACCATTGCCTCTGTAAATAGCTTCCAATCAACAGGCGGCATAAACAGGCAACTAAATCCCGCTATGATAATAAAGCCTCCAACTATCCCAAATATAAAGCCAAATACGCCACCGGCAAAATCGATCATGCAGATAAGCATAGTTAGGATAATCTGCACCGGTAACAACACAATCTTCAATATAATATGAACTATACTTCCGATTAATCTTAATACTGTCATTTTAATCTCCCCTTTGATTATTCAAAATCTGCTCCATATACTTAATAACTTCGTTCTGCTCATGACCTTTAAGCTTCATAAAAAGACGATAATACGCTCCAAGCCTCTGCAATCGTTTATCATCCTCCCGATCATCGCCAAAGAGCAGCCAGTTTGTCGTTACCTGATATAAGTCGGCAAATTCTTTTATCTCTTCTGCTGCAACCGTCCTTTTCCCAGACTCGATTGCACTAAGTGTGGGACGTGACATTTTCATGTTATTCGCAGCATCTTCCTGATGCATGCCAATATTATTTCTTGCTTCTCTTAATCTGTTTCCAATAGATTTATCCATGTTGCGCCTCCATGTCAGTATTTCTGACATATTCAATATATCACCATCCATATAATATGTCAGTATTTCTGACATAAAAATTCCAAAATATCCCAGACTCATGAAAATCATGAGTCTGTATTCATGATGGTGTTTGTTTTCTATGCCTTTATTCCGGCCCACTGTTCAAGCAGTTGAATAATTTGTATCTCCATTTCCCTTGCCGATGTTTTCTGAGGAAAGAATTTCTGTAGAACCTTACTTTCAAATACAACTCTATTTAGCGGATTCTTCTTTTCTTCATCCATGATGCTTTCAATCAGTTCTGCCGTACAGATTCCTTCTTGGCTCGATTTCTTAAGCCGTTGTGCCTGTGAAAGAGAAGGCGTTGTCTGGGCCAGTTCCATAGCCTTGAAGAACTCCTTCTGCTCCTCCGGTTTCATATAAGAAAGCTCAACCGCAGGATTAAAAGCAATCTTCTTTTCATCAACAAGTTGTAGAAGCTCAGGTATAAGATTATTCAGCCTCACAAATCGCTGAACTGTTCGGGCACTTTCACCTGTCTTCTTTGCAAGCTCTTCATCTGCACGATACCTCGTGCCACCTTGGCACGGAGTAAGATCTGTTCTCTTTCCCTGATGCTTCAATGCCTCCATTTTCATCTTATAAGCTTTTGCCTTCTCACTTGGGAGAATATGTTCTCTCTGTAAATTAGAATCAACCATCAAAATGGTAGCCGTATCGTCATCCATTTCTCTGACAATTGCCGGTATATCATTCTTACCGGCAAGAATTGATGCATATCTTCTTCTATGACCGGATATCATCTCATATTCCCCGGCACCATCCGGACGGATAATAACAGGAACCAATACACCATATTCTCTTATGCTGTCCACAGTCTTTCTCATATCCTCGTCATCCAGGACCTTGAAAGGGTGGTCTCTGAACTCATGTATTTGATCAACCGGAATGTTCATGACATGCTCTCCGGTTTCCTGTCTGTTCTCTTCTGTTGTAAAAATATCATCATAGCTCTTTAGACTGATATTAGTTCCTCTTCTGGTCATAGCTCAGCACCTCCTGTGTTAATGACTCATACGCTTCTGCAACTTTACCCGATGGGTCATATGCAAAAATACTCTTACCCTCTGCGGTAGTCTCTGCCGCTCTTACGGATCTCGGTATCTCTGTCTGAAAAACTCTTATTTTGCTGCTGTATGTATTTCTAATTAAGTTGCTGATATCCTTGGCATAATTTGTTCTTGCATCTACCATAGTTATTAGAATTCCTTCTATGCATAGCTTGGGATTAATTTGTCGCTTAACCTGATTGATTGTCGAAAGTAATTGTTCAAGTCCCTTAGCCGATAAATAATTGGCCTGTACCGGAACCAGCGTAGCATCAGCAGCTGCTAATGCATTTACTGTCAGCATTCCAAGGCTTGGCATACAATCCAGGAGAATATAATCATAACGTTCTCTAAGTGGCTCCAGAAACTGCTTAAGAATACGTTCACGGTTCATTGTATTCACCAGAGAAACCTCAAGTCCTGCAAGCGAAATATTTGAGGGAATCAAATCAATACCTTCCTGCTGATGGATCAATACTTCATCCAAGTTCACCGGATTCTCATTTATTGTTCCATTCAGAAGATCTGAGAGTGACAGCTCCAGATCATCAGGTCTCGGATACCCCAGGCTGATTGTCAGAAAAGCCTGGGGATCCGTGTCTATCAGGAGAACCTTCTTGTTCTGCCTTGAAATCCCTATCCCCAGATTCTCAACTGTTGTTGTTTTTGCTGTGCCACCCTTCTGGTTTACCACAGCGATTATCGTTGACTGCTTATTCATACTATCTCCTTCCAATTTGCCATGTCATAGCTGACCCTGGCTGTGTAATAGTGGTCGATTGTTAGTGGTGCATTGTATATCGTTGCAAGCAGATACTGCTTCACATTCCGGATATCAGAATTTTGATTCTTAAAACTATCGAGGATATATTCCAGATGCCCAGAATCAATCTTCATGAACTGTGCCTTTACCACATCTGTTGACTTTTCATCACCCGATATACGAATAGTTTTGACTTTACTGCAAAGCACATCCACCATGAGGTCCAGAATTTCATCTATTCGTCCTGCTTCAACGGGATTTCTTTTGATGAAATAGTCTATATTTAGTTTTTCTCTCAGATAATCCGAGTATTGTTTTCTTAGTCGCATCTCATCTCCTCCTATCCTCACCACCTTATTCTCCGAATCTGCTGATACCGCCGATAGATTGATAAGATCAGTCTGACTTAACTCAGTCTGATTATTATTAGTATTATTAGTGAATGATTTCCATGAGTCCGGACTTGTGATTATCACATCTCTAGACTCATGATTTTCATGAGTCTCAGGGTCATGGTTTTCATGAATCTGAACCTGCCGGTTTACATCCCCATGTAATCCTGTCGCGAAATCCTTCACATATATTCTTGTTGGCTTACCCTGCCCATGCTTTTGACGCTCGATCAGTCCTGCTTTCGTCTCCAGCTCCTTCAAAAGCTTCGTAGCTTTCTGATTGGCACAGTGCATATCAGCCATGATCTGCTCCAGCGTGTAATAGATATAAACTCTGCCTCCTTCATCAAGCCATCCATTCCTGGCCGACAAGGATGATCTGTCCAGCATTAATGAATACAGAAGCTTTGAATCCATGGTTATTCCTGAAAACTTATCGTCTGTGATAAGAACTTTGGGAATCTGATAAAAAGCATATTGTTCAGTTTCTCTGCCATAGAAATAATCAAAAACCATTGGCGTACCCCCTTTCTTATAAATTTGCAGTGACATTCACAGATGCTTCTGTTCAGACAAGCACCTCTCGCTGTAAAACAAAAAAGGCGCATAACCTACAGAAAATGCTGTAAGCTAAGCGCCTTTCGACGATTATTATTTTGTTTTATCTGTACAGGTTCGAGTTTGCACCCACCGTCACGACGTAGGCGCTAGTTTTGCAGCTACCGTGTCGAGTTCAACAGCCACAACCACCCGAATATACTTCTTCATACGCTTTTCACGCTCCGATCTATCGGTCTTCTCAAACGTGAAATGCTCGAAAAAGTGAGTAAATTCAAGGACTTCTGCTAATTCACTTTTTGCAGTAACATAACAGTCTCGCCTGTTGTTTCTTTGTCCCAAAAATTCGAGGAATCCAAATCAATCTCCTCAGTTTCCAATCCACCGTAGTAAACAGGGAACCTGAAGCGAATCGCTTTTAAGAATCTTCCATCCTCTAATTCGTTGTCATGGATAAGAACATCTTTTACAAACGAACCGAGGAATTTCTTTTTCTCTAAATCTGTAAACTCTGAATATAGTCTATCAAAGGAAAGCAGAATGCGATAAACAGATTCTGCAGATAATTTATTTTTCTGAAGATTCTCAATTCGCATTGTAACTGATGCAATCTCATCTTCAATTTTGCTCATTTCGTCATACAGCTTATCGATTCGATCCTGCATGTCCTGATATTTCCTGTCATAATTTCTGTCCGTGATATCAAGCTTATCCATCTGCTCTGCCAATTTGTTCTTGGCACCAATGGTCTGTTGCAGACATTTACGAAGATCCTGTTTTTCATTTTCAAGCTCCGAGGTATCAATCTTTGAACCGATTTTCTCAGTAAGAGCAGCTTTAAACTTAGGATTGTTTACCATTTTACTGATAACTTCCTCTACAGCTGCATTTACTTTCTCCTGCCCCCATTGTTTGTGATAATCGCAATTGTGACCATCGATTTTGATACGGTGCTTACAAGCATAGTAGAAAAAGTCCTTATAATAAGTTCCATCCTTTTTCTTAGTACGGTTAACATTGGCATACATGGCGCCGCCGCAGTGAGGACACTTTAAAATACCGGATAAAATATGTTCATGATCCAGACTGTGAACCTTATCAAATTTTATGGCAGTATCTTTTCTCTTTTTCTTTGCCAGCGCGAAGTCCTCCTCAGAAATAATTGCATCATGAATTCCCTCATATATTTCGTATTCATCCTGTTTTACCACATGAAATTCATTTCTTGTACCCTGGATTTTCTCTGTTGCCCGTCTGCCATAAGCAAGCTTTCCCATGTATATGGGATTATCCAAAACTCCCTTTATGAATGACGGTGCAAAAGCATCCAGAGTATTATTCTGTCGTTTCTTCTTTTTATAGCCATGGGTATTAAGATAATCGGCTATTCCATTAATCCCCATATTCGTATGAATATATTTGTCAAAGATAAGCCTGATTGTCTCCGCCTCGCCTTCATCAATAACAAGTCCACCATCCACAAGCTTATAGCCATAAGGAGCAAAGCCACCATTCCACTTTCCTTCTCTGGCCTTTTGCCTGCGGCCTTCCATGGTCTGTACCAGAATATTTTCACGTTCAAGTTCTGCAACGGCTGATAAAATTGAAATCATTAGCTTTCCTGATTCCTTGGAGCTGTCAATTCCGTCCTCAACACATATCAGATTAACCCCATAATCCTGCATAAGCTGAAGGGAGCTTAATACATCCGCTGCATTTCTTCCAAATCGCGATAATTTGAAAACAAGAACGAAGCTAACCTCGTCCTTGCCATCTTCAATATCCTCAAGCATTCTTTGGAAGTCAGGTCGCCCTGCAATATTTTTTCCGGAGTGTCCTTCATCAGAATACTCCCCAGCTATCTGTATTTCCTCATAGGCTGCATAGCGCTTCAGTTTATCCTTTTGGGCATCCAGACTGTATCCATCTACCTGCATGGCAGTTGAGACTCGTGTGTAAATATAACATTTAGTCTTCTTCATAAATATCCTTTCGATTTTTTTGACTGATCTGAAAAACCTCTTTATTATCTGTTTTTAAACGAACTTTTCCCTATTTTACTTGGACATTTGTGCAGCCTTTTTTATGAGATTGTTTATTACATCGATGCCCTCGATTTTATTTATTCCAAAGCATTTCTTTCCTGCATCCTTAAGAGATGCACCTATATGATAACCTTCATTTCCATCTATAATCAGAAAGCGATCATGAAATGCTGTTGTCTTTTTTACTGTTAATGTCGGGTACTGTGCATTAAAATTTGTAATATCCTGTGCAGTAATTTTTGCACTTGGGAATGTATATACCAAAACATTAACTCCTGTGTTTTTCTTTGCCATTATGTTTAATGTAATTACATCAACATACCCGTCAATCAAAATAATTTCTTTTTTAGCATGCTTTTCAATTTCTTCAACAGCGTTCCATAAGGTTTCACGATCCAGGAACTGCTCCGGAACAAAGTCCGGAGCCAGGATTTCACTGCATATCACGCCACCCTTATGAGTGTAATCCGCGGTCTTTCCATAGTAATGATCTGTCAGTTTCTCACCGGCCCGATAAGCAGCTGCTTCTACAGAAGACTGACCTTTGCTTCGGAGAACTCTCGTTACATGGAAGTGATACAGTGCCATAAGGTTAAACTTCCTTTCTGATCTTGCTGATACCGGCGGTAAGTTCCGAAGTGAATCCGTAAATATCAGTAATGCTTAGTACTTCCGCTAACTCCGGTTCTGTAAGATCTCTGATCATCGGAAAATACTTTTCGAAAATTGCCCCGCAAATGATCAGTCGATGATTACGTGCCTTTCGACTTAATCCTTCTCGGTAGGAAAGCTGATTTTTCGTTCTGTTAAGCTGACGCTCCGTCTGCTGTAATTTCAATTTCTTCTGTTCCACTTCATTTCTTAGTGATTCAAGATTTCTGTGCTCTGCCATTTTGGTTCCTCTCTTTTTTCCCTTTCAATCAATTCAGTTACTTTCTTTGTCATCTCCCCAAATCAATTCCTGGCAGGTAACCTCTTCCTTTAGCCGCTTGAACTGTTTTGGCACTTTGCCGTTATCACGCTCTTGGCTCGCTCCCCCAATATTGGATCTTCGCTCAGCTTCCCCGAAACGGTTGTGATTTGGAATGCTCATTCAGTTGTTATGGCTTGATTAAATCAAAAAACAGAGCTCAATCCCGTATATCCAAAAAGCAGGAAATTTATGCGAATCTTGAAAATTTCCACGCTTTTGGAATTTGATATTGCAGAGAACGTACATTCTGTTACAATGTCGTTATTGCATTTTTTGAAAAAGTAAATGGAGGGGAAATTCTTGAAGTGTAAATTATCGATTCAGGAGAAACTGAAAGATTTGAGAGTTGAGAGAGGTCTGACTTTGCAGGAACTGTCTGAGCAGACAGGGCTCTCCAGGGCAGCTTTGGGCAACTATGAGAACGACGATTATAAAGAAATCACTCACAAGGCTATCGTGATCCTTGCGGATTTTTATGGAGTGTCTACAGATTATCTCCTGGGATTAACTGAAAATAGAGAAGAAGGGATGTCCCAAATCTCCGACTTAAGACTTGATGACGAGACTATTGAAATATTAAAAAGCGGTACAATAAACAACCGGCTACTTTGTGAGATCATTAAGCACCCGGACTTTTGGAAATTAATGAGTGACACAGAAATCTACATTGACAGCCTGGCTTCGATGCAGATCCATAACCTTAACAGCTTTGTTGCCTTGATGAGAACTAAGATTCAACTCCGCGATCAGATTCCGGACACTGAACATTATATAAGAACATTAAAAACCTGCGAGGTTAATGAGGACGATTATTTCAGCAGACTGATATGTGAAGACATTACAACAATTGCCAGAGACATAAAAGAATCACATCACCGGGATCCTGAAACCGGAGATACGAATAATCCTCTGACCGATGTTATTGATATAGTAAAAGAGTACTCTACTGCCACAGACCCAATGAAGGCTACTCTGTCAACTTTAAGTAAACAGCTCGGCATAAATTTCCAAAAAATGGATCCTGCTGAGACGGAGTTCTTCACCACAATTATCGAAAAATACTCAACCGTATATCGTACCTTTTTGTCTAAGAATGGCCGCGGAAAAAAGAAAAAATAACACAAGCCCGCAGGGCTTGTCCGGGATCTATCCCGCAATCCCTTTTAGCGTAAGAAAAGGCGCACCTCATACCTGCCTAAAGGTAGGTATAGAAGTGCGCCCTTAGTTCCTAAGGGATTCTATTAAAACCTCTAATCATATAGCTGACGGATCGCTGATAAGCCAAATTATGAACTTTGCCTTTTTAATAATAAACGGTGGTTTACCTCTATAATTCCTGAATCCTTATCTATAATGCCTCCTAAATTGAAGAAGTTAACGAGACTTTTGATGGAAAATTTATGTGAAAAGGTCTCGTTAACCTCTTCAATTGCCGTGATGTAGGTCTATCCATATAATGGATGTATGAATAGATCAAAAAACGAATTAGAAACCAAAAACAAAGTTAATATGATTGTTCGAAATAAGTTGCCAAAGTTTGCTTCAAGATATTTCAAAGCAAATATGGAAACTAAATCACTACAATCCCTGTATGGATATGCTTTGGATCTGACATCTTTCATTGAGTATTTAAAATACCGCGAGCCAGATTCCTTTGACGTAGCCAGGATGACTCTTTTAGACCTTGATGAGATTACTTCTTCAGTCATTGAAGATTATCTTGATTACAGTAGAGAATATACTGATAAGGGCGTAACAAAGACCCGGTCTGAAGCAGCCATAAAGCGCAGATACAGCTCCCTCTCCTCTTTCTTTAACTACTATTACAAGCTGGATATGATAGATAGGAATCCAGTATCAAAAGTAACGCCACCCAGAATT
>JAGAXP010000165.1 GCA_017940955.1 Oribacterium sp. | reverse complement strand
CAAACACCGCTTTAGCGGTAGCGACGAGTCAAACGCATAGTGGCTTGAGCAAAGTGAAAGCCAGCGCCTTGAGACGCCGGCTGAGTAATCAGAGGCTTATAGCCTCAGAGCAAACCACCCGTTTGACGGGTGGTTGTGATTCCACTTTTTAAGGCATCTAATCAAATAAGCAAGCAATTCCTTAATGAAACAATTATGTTGGGATCATCACATGGAAGATACCTTCTTCCGGTTGCGACTATACTTGTATTATCATTCATCAGCTTATGCTTGTACTCAGAAGGAAGGCATGACAACATTTCCTTAAATCGTTTGTTAAAGGATTTAAGATCTGAAAAGCCATTGGACAATGCTATATCTGTGAGTTTTTCATCAGTAGTGCATAAGTCTTTAATGGCATTCTGGAGCCGTACCCTCATAAGATATTCGTAAAATGTTATTCCCACAGCTTTGTGAAAGAGAGTAGAAATGTAGGTTCTGTTGTACTGAGTGATGGATGCAATATCGTCAAGAGAGATTTTTTCTCTGAAGTTTTCTTCAATATAGGCCATGATAACCCTCATGGCTTTTTGTGTGTCTTCATCTATTTCCGGGGCATCATAGGTTATCCTGGGGGAAAAGCATTCGCAAAGAATACTGATTATCATCTCGGAATAGGCTTTTGATATATATGAAGAGTATTCCTTGTTTTCGCTGATAGTGAGTATCAGCCTTGCGCAGGCATCTTTAAGCCTCATATATCTTGTATCATTCTTTTTATCCTGATCCGAACAGCACGCGTCAAAGGATAAAGAGGCTCCCTTAGGGACTATTTGCTTAAGCGCACTTGATGAAAAATGAATTACAAGAGAAACAGTGTTTTTATCCTGGCCATAAGAGGCGTGACCTACATTTGGACTGACGACCACAACATCACCTGCTTTAAGCAGGTGATTATCTTTTCCTCTGCAAAAATACTGTTGTCCCTGCAGAAGGATGTTGATTTCAAAATCATCCGGATGCCAGTGATATCTGAAATTAACAACTTCATGAACAAAACAATCTATATATAAACTATCTTTTGGCCAGTTTGCTTTATAGAATCCATCGGACATACAGAATAATCCCCTTTTAAAAATTATTAATCCAAATATTTTCCCTGTATTTATATTTGTCTAGTAGTGGTTATCATCATTTTAAATAACAGTTTAAAACTAAAAATCATCGTGATTTATGGAATCGATATTTTCATTATATTGTGTCCATATATGTAAATTATACAAAAAAGATCTGTCTTGTTAATCATATTTGACAGGGAAAATATTTGGATATTTTTATGAGCGTTTTGTAAGATTCGAGGGTTATTTCACGTTAAAAGAAGCACCCTGTCTTCAGAACCTATGAACAATAAGGACGACAGAAACCTTATTTTTTCATACTATCGCGATAGAAACAAAAACATAAATGTAAAGGGGAAAAAAACAATGACTACTCAGATGACTGTTTGTCTCGTGATCTTTGCGATCACGCTTGTCAGCTATATCTTAAATAAGATTCCGATGTGGCTGACAGCCATGATATCCATGGTTGCTTTGTATTTTACAGGGTGCGTTTCGGAAGCGGATGCCCTGGCAGGCTTTTCGAATGTGAATACCATTCTTATGGCAACAATGTTTGTGGTTGCTGCCGGATTCAGAAAAACAAGCCTTGTAGACAAGATGTGCAGCGGAATAATGAAACTGACAAAGGGCAGCTTCACACTGGCATATTTCGGGTACATTTTGATAGCGCTTCTGCTCACAAACTTTATTGCGAGCCCAATGGTAGTTTATGCAATCGTAAGTCCACTTCTTGCAGCACTTCTTGATAATAATGGAAAGAGCCGTACACAGTACATGTTTCCTATAATGGTCGTATGCGTAGCCTGCTGTGGAATCCTTCCTTTGCCAACTGCTATCCAGATGGCCGGACAGTTCACAGGTTTTCTTGAGACCTACGGATTCCAGGGTGTAGTATTCGAGCCAACATACTTCTTTAAGGGAGCATGGCCGATTCTCGTGGCAGTTCCCCTTTGGGCACTATTTGTAGGTCCCAAGATGACCCCTAAGGAAGCAGTAGTACCTATCGAAACAAAGGAAAGAAAATCTGATGGAGATAAGAAAGAAGGACTTGGAAATTTCACAGATACTGCAGGAATCATTATCTTCTTTGCGACTATCTTATGCCTTATCTTTTCAGCTCAGTTAGGTGTTAAGACTTGGGCAATTGCTTTAGTTGGAAGCCTTATGATGGTACTCTTCGGCGTAGTGGATGCAAAGTCAGCACTTCGCGATATTCCTTGGGATATGCTGATGCTTTTTGTCGGAGCTCTTTCACTGGGAAGTGCACTTACAGCTACAGGTGCCGGTGATATGATCGGTAATGCTCTTGCCAATGCAGTAGGCGGAACACACAATAATTATGTACTCGGAGCATTGTTTTTCATCATACCGTTTGTACTTACACAGTTCATGCTCAACAGAAGCGTATCGGCCGTTTTCGTTCCCATATGTCTTCTTACATGTTCAGCACTTGGGGCAAATCCTATCGGTCTTATCCTTCTGGTTAATGCTGGCTCACTTACTGCTTTCCTTACTCCCATGGCAACACCTGCAGTTCCCATGTGTATGGCTGATGGAGGCTATGACCTGAAGGCAATCATAAAGAGCGGATGGCTGATCACACTGATCCTTCCGATCATCTACATAATATATACAATGTCAGTGCTTCCACCGTTTTAAAGTGTAGTGTACTGAGAAATAATGAATAGGCAGCATCGATCCTTTGCAAGAAGAAATTTCAAAGGATCGATGTTCATAGTTGAAAGGTGAAATGTATGAAAATAACTGATTTAAAACTCATATTTGCAAAGCATTATCTTTTTGTGAAAGTATATACGGATGCTGGGATCACGGGGCTTGGAGAAGCCGGCAACTGGGGCTTTTTAAGTTCAACTGCCGATGCCATCGAAAAGTTCAGACCATACCTCATTGGAAAGGATCCTTTTAATGCAGAGGATATTTCCCAGAACCTCTACAGAGCGGTATATTTCAGAGGTTCAGTCATCATGAGTGCCATTTCAGCAATTGATATTGCACTCTGGGATATAAAAGGAAAAGCTCTCGGAGTACCTGTATATCAGTTACTTGGCGGTAAAACCAGAAATAAGGTGAGAGCCTATGCCTCTGTCATGAAGAAGCCGGGCAGTCTCACTGAGATGGCTGATGACTACAAAAGGCTTCAGGATATGGGATTTAATGCTGCGAAGATCTTTGTAAACGGAAAACAGATAAGTGATAACAAGGGCTTTGACGAGTTCTATTCCGGAAGAGTGGAAGACGAACTTGAAAAGGTAAGGGTTGTAAGAGAGGCTGTTGGCCCTCGTTTTGATCTTATACTTGAAGCTCACAGAGGAATGACTGCACCGGAAGCCATAAGCTTCGGAACAGAGGTTGCAAAGTACCGTCCGTTTGTACTGGAGGATCCCGTTACACCGGATAATATCGATACAATGGCAATGGTGGCTTCAAAGATCAATGTACCTGTAGCCACCGGCGAACGTTTTATTAACATAAAAGAGTTCGAAATGATCATGAGAAGGGATGCTGCTCAGTACGTAAGACCTGATGTATGCGCAGTAGGCGGAATTACAGCATCCAAGAAGATCTGTGCCATGGCTGAGGCTAATGATGTACAGATCATCCCTCATAATCCACTGGGACCTGTATCTACGGCAGCATGTTTACAGATATGTGCTTCGATTCCTAATCTTGGCATCCAGGAGCTTCCAACCTTCTGCCTTAACGGTTCTGAAGACAAAATGGTAAAGGAACCTATCAGATTTGAAGACGGTTTCCTCATTATTCCTGAGGCTCCCGGAATAGGAGTTGAGCTTTCTGATGATGCGGAGGAACTCTATCCTGCAAATGAAAGAGGAAGCAATGTGGCTTTCAGATATTTCGATGGATCTGTAAAGGACTGGTGATGATTGATGACAAGAGATGAATTTATCGCTGAGGCCTTGACATTATCAAGAGATGAGCTTAAAAGCATTGCAAATGAACAGAGGGAAAGGTCCGCAGGGCGAATCCCTCCTGAAGTACAGCAAAAATTCAGAAGTCTTGATGATGTCACCTATTCAAAAGAGATTTATGTGGACACGGAATACGGTAGGACACATGTATTCTTGATCGGAAAAAATGACACATCCGATGAAAAAAAACCGGTCATAATTAATGTCCATGGCGGAGGATGGTGCCTCCCCCATACGGAAAGAGATATTTATTTTTGCAGGAGAATTGCAAACAGCATAGATGCAATAGTTATCGACATTGATTACGTTTTGGCTCCGGAGTACCCATATCCGGCCGCAATCGAGGAGATTGAAGCATTGATGAGCAAGATCCCTTCAAAGCTTGAAGAATGGGGAGGAGATACAAACCGAGTCATTCTTTGCGGACAAAGCGCCGGAGGAAATCTTATAGGTGCAGTATCCCAGCGTAATAAATGTTTTGATGGTATAAAGGTCTTAAAACAGATACTTTGTTATTTTCCTGCTGATAATTATATAAACAGATTTGGTACTGCAGAGCTTGATGAAAGAAGCAGGTCTACAGAATATTATGGGTTCTTCTATAATCCTGTATTTGAAGACAGGAAAAAATCCGATGTTTCATTGGTATATGCAAGTGAAGCTGAGCTTTCACATCTTCCTGAAACAGACATAATAACCGGAGGTCTCGATGATCTCACTCCGGATGCTCACAGATATTTTGATATGTTAAAAGAATTTGGAGTTTCCGCAAGCTATAAATGCTTCGAAAATAGCAGACATGGATTTATGGTCAATCTCTATGACGAATGGAAGGAAGCCGAGGAATATCTTGTCAGTCTGATAAAGAAAGGACTTAAGTGATATGTTTAAGGATCATCATACAGAAACAGTAGTAGTTGTTTTATCTGTCGTTATGGGACTTTTGATGGCTGTTGCTGCAATTATAATCGATGGGCTTGATATGAATTACGGCAATATTTTCAAGCTTTGGGGAATGATTACTCTTGTTATACTGATGGTAAGTATATTCATTCCATACAAAAGGTGGTCATCTATAGTTCTTGAAAAAACAGGGATAAAGGAGGGTACTATAATATATAAGGCAGCGGACGGGATAATACCAACATTGGTGCTTAACACCATAATTACTGTTTTGGTTTCTGCCGCAAATATTCTATACAACGAAAACATACCATACGATCTAAGAATGAACCATTGGATTTCCGGAATGATACATGATTGGCCATTAACATTTGTTGTATCTTACTTTGTATCATATATTGCGGCATACATTGGAGAAATTGTTGCTGTCCGTGAAGGAGATGTATGCAACTCTGTAGCGGATTACAAATAATAAAAAAATACTCGTCTTTGGGCGAGTATTTTTTTTGTAGGTCGTGACCACGTGCCACGCGCTGCTTCGAGTTTTGCCGGCAGCAAAACGATCAAGCGCGTGGGACATAAAACCACCCGCTATGCGGGTGGGTATTCTAGTTATACAAAATCACCGTATCCTGACTATAATAGTAGTGCTCAAACCACTATGTAGAAAGGATACGGTGATAAAAATGGCGAATAAAGAATACTCGCTCGCCAATACGAAATGGATGTGTAAATATCATATCGTATTTACACCAAAGTATAGACGAAAAGTAATTAACAATCAATATAAGGAAGATTTGCGTGACGCAATAAAGCATCTATGTAATTACAAAGGTGTGGAGATAATAGAAGGACATCTGATGCCAGATCATGTACACATGTTGGTTTCAATACCACCCAAATATAGTGTTTCATCATTCATGGGGTATCTGAAAGGTAAATCT
>JAGAXP010000164.1 GCA_017940955.1 Oribacterium sp. | reverse complement strand
GGGAATTATGACGGATGAAAACATTGGAATAAAAGAAGAAAACATAGAAATAAAAGAAGACGGGAGCGAAGAAATAAAAAAAGGTCATTTTTTTATAAAGGATGAGATAGATAAGGTTCAGGCGCTGCTGGAGCCCTATGGCTTTTCTCTTTTTGAGGTTGTTGCCTGTTCTCCGAAGGGAGCCAAGGCTAAGGGGGCTGTCGCTGATTCGGTGGCAGTACTGGTTGAAAATCCAGCCTTCTTTTCCATGATGAGATCAAATCTCGAGCTTCCCATGAAGGAGCTTGTAAAATACAGCGGAGCGCCAAGGAAGATTATCGAGAAACACAGGAAATATATCATTGCGGCGGCGGAGATACTGAACGGAGAGTTTCCGGAGCTTGGAGAATATTTTTCATATATCAGTAAAGTTATCAGGAAATAACCGATAATACTAGTAATCTATTTCGAGAAAATACAGATTGGATATATGAATGAAATGTTTAAATGATATAGAAAACAGGAAGTGATGACACATGAAAGCAGTAGTTCTGGAAGTTAAAAACGGTAAGGCGGCGGTTCTTAAGAAGAACGGTGACATTATCAGAATAAAACAGAATGAGTTACAGGCGGGGGATACCATCGATATTGTCGGGACCACCCGCGGTACAGGAGCCGGACCCATTGCGGCAGAGATATTGAAACGTCTCGTGGCAGCAGCATTTATGGTGGTGGTACTGACCTTTGTGGTCTGGTATACCTACAACGCGGCATTCGCAGTTTCCTATGTGTCTGTGGATGTAAATCCGTCACTGGAGTTCTCGTTAAACCGTTTTAACCGAGTTATAAAGGTTTACTCCGTAAACGATGAAGCCATCACCTTGGAAAAAGAACTGGAAACAAAACATCTTATAGGTAATACTCTGGGGCAGGCGCTCAAAAAGACAGTTGATGTTATGGAGGAGCAGGGGCTTTTTGCTGATTCAAAAAACAATGCGACATCAGGAACGGGCAAAGGTGATACAGCAGGGAAAGAAGCGACCAAAGATAAAATATCCGGGAACGGGAAAAATACATCGACAGCATGTATCCTTCTCAATGTCTCGGGATCGGAACCTGAAAGAACCGGGCTGCTTGTAGATGAGATAAAAGAAAGTCTCAATGAAATTTCAGGAATGACCAATGTGACTACCAATTCGGACAGCAGCGGAACCGGCAGCAGTTATTATCTGATAAACACAGCTGATCTCACGGAGCATAATATGGCATCCAATCTTTCAATCTCAACGGGCAGATATCAGGCTATACGTACTGTTGAGGCAAGAAACTCCGTAAGGCCATCCGATAAGACGGATACAGCGGCGGTAGAAAAAAGAGCGTCAGAGATACAGATCGACAAGAGTCTTGCGGAACGCTATAAGGAGGCATCCGTAGAGGATCTCATGAAGGGCGTCGGTGCCGTAAAGGGTACGTACAAAGCTCCTGAATTAAAGAAAGATGATGGCAAGGTATCTATCAGTAACCTTGACATCCAGTATGAGACTCATGAATCTGTTGAAAGCTTTGATCCGGAGACGGTTCCCGAAATGTATGATGTAAACGGAAACCTCATTACAGGTGACTGGGCTGAGATGGAAACATTACCGGAACAGTCTTTCGGTGAAGATCCGATAGAAGCTGCGGCAGAGATTAATGAAGCATATAATGCAGATTCAGAAGGCAATGACGTTCCCGCAGGTTCTGCAGGAAATGAAAATGCCTATGAGTTCGGTCCTTCAAGAGGAGATACTTCTGTCACTGTTCCTGAAACAACAGTTGACCAGGGAACTATATCCCCGGGTCCGCAGGTTCCCGTTGGCCCGTGGATGCAGATACCATATTAAACGGGATAAAACTATTTCATAAAATATTGTGCCGCCGGTCGAATCCGGCGGATTGGATTAGCAGGTAAAACTCAGCCGGGTATAGGTAAGCCGAAGTACATTGACTCCGGTCTGCCTGTACCCGGCTGAGTTGTTATAGGCTTACACCCGGTTTCTTATATGCTTAATCCCTTTTATTGCAGTCTTGTTTTTCGTGTATAAGAACATCAGCTCGGTTAACTGCAGCGAATTACTATTCCTGCCTCAATATATATGTCAGCATTTCCACAAATGCGATCATGACTGTCTGTTGGTCAACGGCCATGAAATTGTTTGAGATGTTCGGTAAAAGAAGTATGTTGTGAATAGGTGTATGTTTGGTTCTTTCGATGTTACAGGTTACAAGCCAGAGCTTATCTGTTATGGATGAGATTTCCTCAATTATGCTTTGATAGCTTTTCATATCGTGATAAACGCTGAAGATGATCACAGTAGTGTCGGGGACAACCAGTTTCTCGGAATGCTCATAGCTCAGAAGATCAGAGGCGACGAGACAGGGGATGCCAAGGTCTGTGAGATTCATACGGAATTTATCACAGACTATCTTGTTTCTGTATCTTCCAAAACACATGACTTTATCAGATGAAAGTATGTCAGTTGAAAGCTTTTTTAGTCCATCACCACATGCCTCCGGTATAGACATTATGGCATCGGAAAAAGAGCTTGCGATTTTTTGAAGAGGATTGTCGGAAGCTGACTGTGCACTTTCGGAACGGAGCCAGGCATCCATTTCAAATTTGAAATCCTTATAGCCGTTAAAGCCCAGTCGTTTGCAAAACCTCAGCATGGCTGAAGTAGAGACGTCGGCAAAACCTGCGATCTGTGTGATGGTGAAGGTGTGTATGAGGTCAGGATTTTTAATGATCATCTGATAGAGTTTCTGTTCATTCGAGGTGTAGGAATCCTTAAATTGATGCATCTTTTCTATGATATTCATTAATCTACTCCGGCATTTATAAAAAAAACATAACGTTGTCAATAATATATCAAAAACCCGTTGCATTATCTATAGCCGGATGATAATATTGCCACAGAAAACCGTATCTGATTGACAAAATTGTCAAAACTAATTGAGAGGTAGGAATATTATGAAAAAACTTGAACTGGGTAGAAAGATTACTTCAGTGGTTATGGCAGGAGCCATGACAGCAACAGCCCTTGCAGGATGTGCCGGAAGCACTCCTCCGGCAGCAACAACAGCAGCACCGGAGGCAGAAACAACCGCAGCTGCAACAGACGCAGCAACAGAGGCTCCGGCAGCAGAGGGAGGAGCAGTTTCGGGAACATTCACAGGATCGGCACCGGGAATCCATGGTGACAGTAACCCTGTAACAGTTACATTGACACTTGAAGACGGAAAGATCGCAGACGTTAAGATTGAAGGTCCGGGAGAGACAGACGGTATAGGAACAAAACCTATAGCTGATTTCCCTGAGAAGATGATCGCAGGAAATACAGTTCAGGTTGATGCTGTTTCGGGTGCTACCATCACATCAGATGCTATCGTTAAGGCAGCAACAGCAGCTCTTGCTGAGGCAGGACTTAAGCCTGAAGACCTTGATTCAATAGAGATCGATGCAGCAGTTGAGCCTCAAGAGGATATGACCATCGAAACAGATATAGTTGTAGTTGGTATGGGTGGCGCAGGTATGACAGCAGCCATCACAGCAGCTGACGCAGGTAAGAAGGTAGTTATCCTTGAGTCACAGGCAATGGGCGGTGGAAACACTGTTCGTTCAACAGGTGGCCTCAATGCTGCAGGCACAGAATACCAGAGCAAGAATGAGTTTACAGAGGGTGATGGTGTTGAGAAGACTCTCAAGACAGCAGCTGAGAAGTGGGCTGATAATGAGACTATCACAAAGCTTGCTGCAACAGTTCAGCAGCAGTGGGATGCTTACCAGGCTTCACCTGACGGATATTTCGATACTCCTGAGCTTATGGCTCTCGATACAATCATCGGCGGACATGGAATCAATGATCCTGAGCTTGTTGATACACTTACAAAGAATTCAGCAGGTGCTATCACATGGCTTAAGGAGCACAACGCAGAGCTTTCATCTGTTGGTGCTGCCGGCGGTGCTTCGGTTAAGCGTATCCACAGACCTGTAGATGCAGAAGGCAAGACACTTTCAGTCGGAGCATTCATCGTACCTGCTCTTACAAAGAACGTTGAGGAGAGAGACGGCATCGAGGTTTACTACAATACAACAGCTAACAAGATCATCATGGAAGACGGCAAGGCAGTTGGTGTCGTTGCAGAAGGTGAGACCGGAAACGAGATCACTGTAAATGCCAAGGCTGTAGTTCTTGCTACAGGTGGTTTCGGTGCAAACCAGGAGATGGTTGAAGAGCTTAAACCTGATCTCAAGGGCTTCTGCTCAACCAATGCTGACGGTGCGCTTGGTCAGGGTATCAAGATGGCACAGGCTGAAGATGTTAATGCTGACGTAGTTGATCTTGATCAGATCCAGATCCATCCTACAGTACATGTTGATGAGGGTGGCAATGCTCACCTTATCACAGAGGGTGTACGTGGTGACGGTGCTATCCTTGTAAACAATGAAGGAAAGCGTTTCTATGATGAAGTTTCAACAAGAGATAAGGTTTCTGCAGCTGAGATAGAGCAGACAAACGGTACTGCATGGCTTATCCTTGACCAGAAGATGATCGATGGTTCTAAGGTATATCAGGGTTACCTTGATTCCGGTTACGGCTACAAGGGCGAGACCTATGAGGAGCTTGCAGAGGCTATCGGTATCCCGGCTGATGCATTCAAGGAGACAATGGAAGGCTGGGCTAAGATCTGGGCTGACAAGAAGGATGAAGAGTTCGGACGTACATCATTCTCTAATGAAAACGACCTTGCAACAGCACCTTACTATGCAATCCTTGTAACTCCCGGTATCCATCACACAATGGGTGGACTTAAGATCAATACGAATTCAGAAGTTATCAACAAGTCAGGCGAAGTTATCCCTGGTCTTTTCGCAGCCGGTGAGGTTACCGGAGGCGTTCACGGCGGAAACCGTCTTGGCGGAACAGCTGTAACAGATATCATCGTATTTGGTCAGATCGCAGGAAATAGCGCTGTAGAGTATGTTGGATGATAGTTTGACTGCCATCAGGCTTGGTCAAGTAATTCAGATTTAATTCCCAAAAAGTATACGTTTATATAAGTAATGTATTTAAAGGCGGTCGGGTAATCCCGGCCGCCTTTTTACATTATGGGAAAATACATTGATTATTTGGCATACCATATAATCTTTGGTCTTTGGAAGATTTCTATAAGTAAAAATTTATAAAAAAAGCAACAAGGTCGAACTTTCATATAAAGGGTAAAGAAAAGGAAGGGATTTTGTTTTGAAAGCAAAAAGAAACTTTAATCTGATAAAGGCTTTGATCCTAAGTCTTTTTGTTGTGCTCTGTTTTTCGTTTATGTCCTTTGCCGGTCCGGAAGCCGGAGGCAAAGAGATCCTTACGGTATGTGTTCCCGTTGACCGCTGCCCGGTTTTTTATCTCGATGATTCAAAAGAAGAGATCATAGGCATCGGTGCGGATCTTTTGAGGGAGGCAGCGGATAATGCCGGGTATGAGCTGAACTTCGTAGCTATGAAGGAAGAGACCCTGAAGGATGCTCTCGATAACGAAGAGTACGACATTCTTATGCCCTTCGGCAGCGCCATAAAAAGCGCTTCAGGTCAGTCCAGCATAGTTTCTGATAACTTGATGCAGACACCCTTCACCATTGTTACAGAGAATAACCGGAACCTTTCAGCCTTGAATAAGCTTAAGGTGGGGATGCTCAGATCCCAGGGCGGCGTGGCTGAGACAGTAAAGGGGATGTATCCCGACATGGAGATCAGCCTATATGATGATATGGATGATTGCGTCAAGGCTCTTCGCTCAGGAGAGGTAGATGCCCTCCTTCACAATTCCTATTTTTGGAGCTTCATACTTCAGAAACCTTCTTATGAGGATCTTTCTCCACAGACTTCAACCATATTCTCTATGGATTTCAGGGCAGGAACCAGAGATACTGACAGAGGACGCGACATTATCGAACATCTGAACCGGGGGATTTCAGACCTTCCGTATACCGTCAGCCAGGGTATAGTGCTTGATTACACTTCACGTAATCTGTACAAGTATGATTTCTTTGACTATATCCATAAGTATGGTGCTGTCATTCTTCTTGGAGTATTACTTTTTATCGCAATAATCATT
>JAGAXP010000163.1 GCA_017940955.1 Oribacterium sp. | reverse complement strand
CCAAGAACAACAATATCTTCATAACTGCTTTTATCAACTTTTTCAGCCTCATCAAAAATCCAGGGCTTTAAATGCACATCTGGAATTACTAAAACTCTACTCACGAATCAACACCTTGTTTCTATCAAAAAAGTCTGTTCCTTCCATGTCTTGGGAATAATAAGCTCATCAATGCTTACTCCCAACATACCACTTAAGATATAAAGATTATCGATAACAAGAAATGTTCCCTTATGTCTCCATTTATTCACAGCCTGAGGCGTAACACCCATCTTCTCCGCAATAGCCCTGTCTTTTAGACCCTTGGTCTTTATCATTTCACAGATGTTTTTCTTCGTAGCCTCCATATCCATACCTGAAGCTCTATCCGGCCACTTACAACTCACTGTATATTCTGCACATCCGATCATTTCGCAAAACGTATGTGAACCTATCATTTCCAGTATTCTCCTGAGACTATTATTAGGCATATCATCTCTCCATCTATTTATGTTTTCTCTAGTACTACTTATATTCTAATAGCAAAGTTTAGCCCTGTCATTAAACTCGTGGTTGATGAAATCACCAACCAAAAAATCATTAGTCCCAGGAATGGGCCATGATCCCATAACCTTCCGCGTATGAAGCGGGTGCTCTACCTCTTGAGCTATCCTGGAATAGCGGATACAGAGGGACTTGAACCCACAACCTTCGGTTTAAAAGACCGTTGCTCTTCCAACTGAGCTAAGACAGCATAATGGGCCCGAGTGGAGTTGAACCACCTCGCAGAGATTTTTAATCCCCAGCTCTACCAGTTGAGCTACAAGCCCTTAGAGACGTAAGTGGGAGTCGAACCCACGCTCACGGAGTTGCAGTCCGTTGCCTTTCCAGCTTGCCCACTACGTCTTACTACGACACTTGGAATTGAACCAAGATTGCAGGAGTCAAAGTCCTGTGGGCTACCTTTACCCCATGTCGTAAGGTACAGTCTTATGCGACTGCGATTATGTCATCAATAGGAACTTCGAGATAAACTGAAAGAGCCACAATCCTGTCTATACTTGGAAGAACCTCTCCCCTTAAGTATCTGTAAACAAGCGATGTGCTTGCTCCGAGGTATTCTGAAACCTCAGATACTGTATGACCGCTTTCTCTGATCAGCTCCCTAATCCTTATTCCTGTTCCTTCGATATCTATTACCGGATAATCCATTTCTCTTTTCCTCCTGAATAATTGCATTAAAAAATCCACCTAACACAAGTTAAGTGGACCTAGAACTGTTTCATCCTGCAGATATCGTAATAAGGCTAATATACGTCCTTTGGAATTAGGTTTTTCCATTAATTAGCAGCCTCCCTGTTGTACTATATGAAATCATTTTGTTGGAAAATAAAAATTATTTTCATGTTGACTCATTGTATAAAAACCGATGCAATGTAGACAAGTCAAAGAGATGTGGCGAGTGCTTCACAGATCTGAAACGATTCGTGATGAAACTAAGAACGGTAGATGAAATGGCGTGTGCTTTATGGATTCGAGGTTCTTTTTTTGTTGGCCTTATTTAGTTACATTTCTCTTGATTCAACAGAATGTCTACAATAAAAGAAAACGGAAATGGATGTCATAAATAATTTTGCAAATAACGGATATGAACCCATAGAAGAATTTCCATGATTGAAAGATCATATCATGGAATATACCAATATCTTAAAAATCACAGATGCACATACCATAAGAAGAATGCAGCCCGCACATCCTCCACCACTTTTCGGTGAAGTATGCTTATCAAGCATCCCCATCATGAACATATCTAGGAGCTCATCATCGTCATCGTTACTGCCCATAATCCTTGTCTCCTTCTATGCATCCTCATTGATGTTTTCAATTGGCCTTTGTTAAAGGTAACGGCACGAATACCACTTTTCATTAGCAAATGTGTCAAAATCTGTCATTTTAAGGCCAGACCATCCTTAAACGCATTTCCGACTATATCTCCTAGACCAACATATGTATTGTTACAAGGATCGAAAGTGATCGGTTTTAATTTCTTAGGATCAACCTTACCATCGGTTATCACACTCTCATCGGCTGATACATTAACTATTTCACCGATAAGGATACCATCATTAAAACTCTTTACCTTACATTCAAGTGCCATCGGAAGCTCCGCAATAAGCGGCGCATTCACATATTCACTCTTTGTGGCATGAAATCCTGCCTTCTCAAACTTGTTTGGAACCTTTCTTCCTGACTCAATGCCTACATAATCACAAGCCTTAACATAATCTTCTGTTGCCATGCTGACTGTGAATGCTTTTGTGATATTGAAATTATCAGTTGTTTTGTGCTCAGAAAGACTGATAGTTATTTCCTTAAAGTCTGTGGTAATTCCCCACGCTGCATTCATAGCATTGGGAACTCCATTTTCATCATAGGTTCCAATGATAAGTACCGGCTGTGGTAACATAAGTGGCTTTGCTCCAAAATTAACTCTGCTCATAGTTTTCCTCCTCTTTACATCCTTTACAGTTCCAAATGCTGTCTGACATCTACACCTTCCTGCTTAAGCTCAGAATCAAGAAGGTCGAAACTCTGTGGAACTACTTTGATAAGATTCATTGCCTCAGGAAGTTTCTTCATTGCCTCCAATGGGATATGCTTATATTCCAGAATCTTTAAATACTCATCTGAAAAAGGCTCTATAATCTCCGCCGTTCCCTGTATCTGTAGTCCCTTTAGTTTTGCGAAGCCCTCATATGCATCGTAGATGGCAATACTGACATTCTTATTATATTTTAAGGCCTTAAACTTAAGTCCGCCTTCTGATAGTAAGTAAAATTTCCCATCCAGGAAGTTGTATTCAATCGGAGTACATCTGACAAAGCTGTCTATACCCGTAGCCAGTGTACAGGTTTTTCGCTCACAAATAAATGTGTCAATCCTTTTCTTCAGCTTCTCCGGATCCAGTTTATTTGAAACCGCATCCTTCTCCATCCAGTACTTTGCCTGTTTATCATAGTCAGGTTCCCACATTTTCAATCACCTCTTCTTAACCGCTCTCAATCTTTGTTGACTGAACACATACATCATACCATACCCTGACTCACAAGATACTTGCTAAAATACTTTCGATATAATCCAGTCTCCATATATATCCGGAAGGGGATGTTAATGATGTGATATATGCTACTGATACCATCATTCCCACAGTCATCAGCAATTCATTTATCAATCCACGTGAAGAACACAGTTTTAAGCTGAAACTTTTCTTCATAGGCCATAGTAACTTTTCACCACGCTTGTTGAGAAGATCTATCATAAGATGTGAGGCAAATCCAATCGCAAAGCAAGGTACCACTGTTGGAAATATCACTTCAACACATGAAGTGAATAAAAAAAGTGCGAGAAATGAATGCATAAAGGATCTATGTGGCTGTCTCATTCCAAAAATACATAGTCCGATAAGTACAGAAAAACCTAAAAGTATACGATATATATTGCTGTCGTTTATAAGTCTGTTATAGATTCCAAGGTGATAATGATATTCTCCAAGAACTACTGCTGCCAGAGCCAGGACACTGGACATTACTATCTTATCTGCTTCCTGATGTGCCTGTGAAGTTCCTGAATCTATATCACTAATAACACCTCCGATAGCAGCTGCTCCCATTTCAGGAACTAAAAGAGAATTCGTTTCCGGTCTTAATATAATAAGTGCTGTTGCAGCACCAACAAAAAAATGGGTCCGTCCAAGCATACTCGTGCCTCCTCCTTATGTTTATTCCCAGTTGCAATTACACGAAATACGCTCAAAGGTGCATATTTCAAACTTTTATCTTCAATTATTATACTCGTCATTACCGCATTTACAAGAACATTAGTTTTTACAAATATTTTAACTTTAAACACGATTTCAAAAAAAATAAGAAGGCAACTGCAAATCATCACCCTCTTTGATCACGTTTGCGGGTGGATTCGAACCACCGGTGCGGTATCACCGCACACCTCCTTAGCGGGGAGGCACCATCAGCCACTCGGACACGCAAACATACTTGGGTAGGTTGATACTCAAACTGACGCAGACCGAAGTCGCTGGATTTACATCCAGAATTTCCGTCATTTGACCTACCCATAGTGCTCATATCAGGGCGCATACCGTCCAGTGGACGGTAGCTTTGCGCCGACCGGAGTGGAACGGAGATCGAACCTGAATCAATCGATTCGTAGTCGATTATTCTATCCTTTGAACTATACGAGCATGATGGGACCGGCCTTACCGATCCCTGTTTTGTTTTCTTTAAGCGCTAATCTGCATCCTTGCATCAGCTTCTACAACAATTATGTCATCCATAGATACTCCAAAGATCATCGCCAAGGCAACCAAGTTGTCAATTGTAGGCATCGCCGCGCCATGCTGCCACTTGTAAATCGCCTGTGGTGTTGTAAATCCAAAGAAGTCCTGCAAATCCTTTACAGACAATCCTGCCTTCTGTCTCAACATTGATATATTTTGTCCTGTTGCCACCATATCGATGGCAGGTAAAGTAATCATTATGTCCTCCTGTTCCGGCACTCCGACCGGAACAGATAGTTCGTTAGTCGGATGCCTTAAAATTGTAAATCGGTTTCAGCACTTCAATGACATCTACCGATTCTCTAATCACATCAATGATGTCTTCAAGACTCTTATATGCCATCGGTGCTTCATCCAATGTATTCTCATTGATTGAAGTAGTGTATACACCCTTCATTGTTTCTCTGTATTCGTCCAGGCTGAGGCTGTTTTTTGCCTTTATTCTGGACATAATTCGTCCGGCACCGTGTGGTGCTGAATAGTTCCACTCCGGATTCCCTTTACCAACTGCAAGTACACTCCCATCCCTCATATTAATTGGGATCAGTACTTTTTCACCTTCATGGGCAGCTATAGCGCCCTTTCGTAAAATCATTTCATCTGTATCAATATAATTATGAATGGTATGGAAACTTTCTCCTGCTGTCATTCCTGTACGCTCTATCAGAATCTCCGACATCTTTTCACGACTTCGTCTTGCGAATGCCTGACATATCTCTACATCGTGCAGGTAATCCTTAAGGTATTTTCCCTCCAGATAGCAAAGATCCTCCGGCATACTGGTTTCGCTCTCATAAACCTGCCAATGGAGCTGTTTTAAAGCCTCTTGTATTTCATTCTTACGTCCCTGCTCCTTGTATGTTCTGATGATTTCATCACACTTCTCCAAGTACTCTCCGTAACCTCGGTTCAGATTGATTGCAAGTTTCTGATAATGCTCTGCCACCTGTTTTCCAAGATTTCTGGAACCGGAATGTATAACCAGATATTTAGTTCTGTCCGCAGATTCATCAATCTCTATAAAATGATTTCCTCCGCCCAGAGTTCCAAGAGATCTTTCCAATCGTTTTGTATCCTTAAGTTCCCTGTAGCATGCAAGACCAGAAAGATCAAATCTCTCCTGACGACCTTCCCAGACATTCATACCAGATGGAATGAAATGTGCCGCCTCATCCACTTTTTCAAAATCAATATCGCCTTTTCCAAGATTTACCGTATACATTCCGCATCCGATATCGACGCCAACCACGTTAGGAACTGCCTTGTCAGCTATAGTCATTGTGGTTCCTATGGTACATCCCTTACCTGCATGAACATCCGGCATGATTCGAATCTTGGAGCCCTCAGTCATTGTATAATCACACATACGTCTGATCTGCTCGATTGCTTCATCCTCGACAACTCTGGCGTAACAAATTGCTGTATTTACTTTTCCTTTAATCTCTAATACGTCCATTGTCATTTCCTTTCTCTCAATACATCATGCCCCGTAGGTCGCACGACGTCCGGTGGACGTCGGCTTTGCGACGACCGAAGCGGAGCGGAGACCTCGAACCCCCGACCATCGGATTAAAAGTCCGGTGCTCTACCAGCTGAGCTAACGGAGCATTAAAAAACCGCCTACCCTCATACAAGGTAAGCGGTCAAAGAACATGTTTATCTATATGCTTCAATCCTAATACTCCAGGATCTTTGCTAAAACAACAATTTCTCGCATTTGCTTAGTCTTATATGAGCATACCAAAAGAGCTCTACTCTCGAAACGTTTTACGAGTGTAGATTCAGGTCTGTCACTATTCAGACTGTATATACGATTCATTGTTGCCATTTCTGTTTATCCTTTCCGGGAGCTATATTCACTGCTCCGCTTATGTCTTTATATTTCGAATATTAACACTTAATTCTTTAGTTGTCATTATACTGTCAGTATAATTAGTTCTGTCTCTAGGTCATTATTGTTTATTTATATGCAGACTTAAAGAACTCTTCATTTTTAAGCAAAATCGGTACATAACGCTTCAATGATGTATATAATTCATATTCACAATCCTTTCTTTTCAAATATATTTGACTAGGTTTTTCATTTATTTTCCCTATTGTATTTGCCTTGAATGCTGTAGAATCTATCTCTTGAATCATAGTGGTATAGTTTACTGATTTCTTTTGATCTTCAAATAATACTTCAAGATGTTTTTTAATTTCATATATCAAGTCTGGATTGTTGTCACTTGGATTGCTCAAAGAAAAAGGTATAGCTGTTTTTGAACCATATATCCTATCTGCCTGTTCGCTATTTCCAGATGCATAATCTATGTTAATTCCTGGTTGAACATTATAACAATAAACGTTAAAGCTAAGCTTACCAGCATCTTCAATAGAATACGCCTCCATCTGTACACCAGATGCAATAAGATTATCCCCTATATATATAGGTGTTACTCTATACAATACATGGTTTTCATTGTTTTCTTTGATATATTCAGCAACTTCTTCAAATATCCCCATTGTATCGTTTAAATATCTTGTTCCTGTTATTAAATTATGTAAGTTATCAATTCCACAAAAGCGATGAGCTATAACATGACATCTATTAAAAATATCACCTGTACTAATAAAATTTGAATATTGTTCATTCTTCCATCCTGTCGGATCAGGAAGATAATTTGGACGTGGGCCAACAAAATCCATACTTTTCTTTCCAATAATGGCGTAACCACCAATACAACGTTTCAAGTAATCTAAATCGTATAACTTTATTGTTTCCTCTCTGCTTGTTTTTGGTGAAGATGTAAATTGTGGTTTATCACCATTTAATATAATAAAAGCCTGCCCGCTATATGCTTCTATCGACCTTCCTTTTAAATTCACTTCTGTATCTTCCGGATCATCCGCCAAATAATCCGAAAGAATATGTGAATAGTATAGTAAAGCAGCAAAACTGTTACACTTACCAGACTCACTGCCAAATAAGTTATCAATTAAACCAAAATCAAATACTTTATTAACTGTATTTTGCAAAACCTTCTTTCGGCTTGAACGAACTTTTTTATTTGCTGTATATTCAGAATCCCATCCAATATGCGAACACTCATTTAACGCACTATTTTTTATGTTGATGTCATTAATAGATGGGACCCCTCCTACTTTTTTAAATTTTAAATAATCAATCTTATCTTGCCCGAGATTATCAGACTGCACACTGCATAGATACAGAGCATTTAATAACATCTTAGTGTTCTCATTAGATTTATAGCTTACTGCTTCATCACCAAATATAACCTCTGTTACATGAAAATTGCTCTGATTCTCATCACACGCATATACTATTGACGAATTAAGAAAAAGTAAAATCATCGCCAAAGAAAGAGCGAAAATTTTTTTCATGAAATTACTTCCTTTCAAAAGCTACAGTATCTATAAAAAAGAACATTTTTTCAGGAATAACCTCATAAGTAAATACAATTGTTTCATTCTGAGATTCTTCTACAGGAGTCACAGTAATAGTAATCTTCTCACCAACTTGATATTTATGCGCTTTTGCCTTTTCACTTCTATATTTGACGGTATAATCTGAATAAACGGAATTCTTAGGCCTGTCAACATCAGTTACTAACCAGTCATCAAATTCTTCTTTACTGTTTCCGTTGACACTAACACGTACTTTAGATTTATCACAAATACAAGTAACAGGAATAACTAAATCTGTGCCATCAAAAGAAACATCTAAATCTTCAGCCTTTATAGAAGATACATTTGCATAGCGGAATTTATTATCCAATGTCTTAGTTAGGAATAAATCATTTCCTTTTTCATGAAGTAAACTATCTATTTTGTTCTTTTCCTTCTGATCAATTCCCAACTCCTTTGCTAAGGCAAACAGCATATCACAATTAAGATATAATGCCTCACTAACCGGAGGAACAGCTACCTTACGCTCCTCTTTAATAAGTTTATTATATTGTTTCACTTCTTCCTTACGTCTTTTGTTCGCTCCCTTCTCAGCCTCTGCTTCAACGATAGGTGCCATGTATGAATCATTAAGTGCTTTTTGCTCATCGAGCAGAACATTGACGTTGTAATATGCTCTTTCATATGCTTTTTTCAGATCAGATTTATCCTTAGTCTGAGCATATAAATCCAGATATATCTGTGCTACAAAATATCTAAGAGACCAATCCTCATCCTTAGTATTAGCTACTATTGCGTTGCAATATTTTCTTGCTATATCAATATAATCTTTTTTAGGTTTGGTTTCTTTAGATGCAATTATGGCCATTGGAAGAGCTTTGGCATAATCATCATCTTTACGAGTGATTTTTGCATAGATTTCTTCATATTTTCCTATGGCGGCTAAGCATTTCTTATAATCACCTGAATCATAATAATCTTTTACTAATTCCAGCCAATATGGGCCAAACTTTTGATATGTTTTCTCATTTGCTTCTAGCCAATCTATTTTCTGAACAAGATTTGTTTTGTTTGACCATCCAACAAACGTTTTACATCAGTATCCCTTACAACATATTCATCCGGTAGATCATATTTGCGCACCATATTACACATATAGTTAAACTGAGCCGTAGTACTTTCCTGTAATGCTTTTGTCTCTTCATCATCCAGCTCCCAGCCTTCTTTTATAAACTGTAGTTCAGCCTGATTAGTCGCGGCTTGGTAGCTTGTAGCAGAGTCTACTGCCATATAGACAACTGAAGCTGCCGCTTTTAGAAGATTTCCTGATTGAACAGCACTTAAAAGGCCCATAGGATTAGGAATAGCTTGCCGCATTGCCTGAGCTTGATTCTGTTCATAAATGAACTCCAGTCTTTGCCTTTTGACATCAACCATTCTATATTGATCTATAGTTCCTACAAGTTGGTTTATCTGAACTTGTGTATCTGAATCAACTGCATTTAAATTAGTATCGTTATACAAAGAAGTTCTTGCCGATTCCAAATATAATTGATTACCTTTAGACGTATTAATTTCCTGTGTTAATACAGTCATATAATTAAGCATATTAATAGAAGTTAACTGAGTAGGAGTCAATTCATTTGCTGCTTCCTCCTCTGCTTTTAATTTTTCTGCTTCGATTTTTTTTGCCTCTGCCTCAGCTTTACGACGTTCTTCCTCGGCCTTTTTCGCCTCTGCTTCGGCTATCTTGGCTTCCGCTTCAGCTTTTAAACGTTCTTCTTCGGCTTTCTTTGCTTCTTCCTCTGCCTTCAGACGTTCTTCTTCAGCCTTCTTTGCCTCTTCCTCAGCTTTTCTGCGATCATCCTCTGCCTTTTTCGCCTCTGCTTCTACTTTAAGTCTCTCTTCTTCGGCCTTAGCTTGAGCTTCCGCTTTCTTAGCCTCTTCTTCGGCTTTTTTCGCCTCTTCTTCAGCTTTCTTTGCCTCTTCTTCAGCTTTTTTAGCTTCCTCTTCAGCCCTTTTTGCCTCTTCAAGATCAAGACTTGACTCTACTTCCGAAGATTCTACAGATACTTCCGCAAGAATATCTTGAGCTGTCTCAGTATTTTTAGAAGAATCACTACTACACCCGGTTATAGATGATCCAGCTATACCTATTGATAAAAGTATTGACAATGTTCTATACCCAAATTGTTTTTTCATATACTCACCCTATTATTGATTTATGAAAAAGCTACTGCAAAAGCAATCGACTTTTCCAATTATTTCCTAAACCTATACTCTATATCGACATTCAATCATCAAAAAATATTCAAAAAATAAAAATACTTTTACTTCTTCCCCGCCACAGTCAAGCTATAGTACTCCGTCCAGATCTTCCCCACGAGATCATCATACAAGTAGAAGCTTGTCTTCTTCTCGCTCCAGTCATATTCCACGCTGTCAAACACAATCTCCAACTCCCCATTAAAGATCTCATACTTCGTCTCCGGAGCCGTCTTGATCCTTATATTTTTCCTAAGCTCGCAATAATCCGCCCTGGGAACAGTAATAAGCATCTGCGGCCCCACTTCCTCATCTCTTCTCTTAAGCGGAGTAGCATCAAGCGCCAGAACACCATTGTTCAGTTCTTTGATAGTAAGCCTACATCTTCTATGCTTTATAAGTGTCCAATCGGTCCATCCGGGAGCTATGAACTTAACCGTCCGTCCTTTATCGCAGTACTCCTTCCGGGTCTCCTCCAGAGCTTTCTGAATTCTCTTGAAAACAACGTTATCTCCGTACTGGTTATCATCCATTCTTTTCCGGATAGCATAGTCCGCCTGAATATAGTAAAAGTAAGCCATTTCCGGATCAGCCTCAACGCCGATGCCATTCCTGTAGACATTACCCATACGTAGCGCAGTATCTGCGAATTTACAGTCATCACCTTTTATGAAACGCTTAAGGTTCTTCTTATAAACACTACGATACAGATGATTCGCAGACTCCTCGTCCTTGACAACACCGTATCCATTGGCCAGCATATCAGCAAGCTTATAGGTGCTCTCAAAGTATGAATAGGCATGGCCAACGCTGAAATACATGAAAGCTTTGTCATACTCCGGCACGCCACCGGTGCACCTTCCGTAATAATAAATGTACCCAAGGGTATTGGCAGCCGAAGCATCCCCGGTCATCTGGTAATATTCCTCAAATGCCTCCCTTGCCTTAAACCAGTCATTTGGATAAATCTTCGTGCCACAGTAATAGCAGTATCCCCTGCACTGTATGGCCCGTGGATCCTTCATTACATCACAACAGTAGTCAAGGCATTCCTTAAACAGTTTCTGCGTAGCCTCTGACTGCATATCAATATCATTATCATCATACTGATTTGCAACCTTCTGCTTTATGAAGTCAGAGTACTAGCGACCACCGGATTCCACCCACGTACATAAAATATCTTTAAGGTTATCTAAAAGCCCTTCCGCTACATCAAACGGATCATAATCGCAAATCTCCCACCGAAGCTCATCCATCTCTTCATAAACGCAGGAAAGGATATCCCTATCTGTGACATTATCCTCGATCCTCTTGCCCATTCCATCAGGAAAATTCATGTCATCTTCTAACGCCATGACGGTATCAATCCAACGATAAACTTCCTCCGCAGGCTTTCCTTCATAGTGCTTCACTCCAGCATAAATATCTCCGGAACTAATCCTGTACTCTTCAGAATCATTTTCAGCCCGGTCGGATATCAGATTCGTTCCATTGGAAATTTCAGCCAGGCTAATGTCTCCGCAGACAAAAGCACCGAGCTGGGACGTTTTTATGCTCAGTAGCTCAACCTCTCTTAATTCACGCTCTTTAAAGGTCAGATCTTCCGGCATTATTCTTGATTTGTCGCAGAAAGACACTATCACATCGGATCTTTTCCGGCTTATCACCTCACCTATACGTCCGGTGGCAATAACTTGAACAATACTTCCATCCTTAACATGTTCCATAAAGCACCTCACTCAGATTTAATCAATCTTCTTCCGCTGCCTCATAAGCCGAATCATAGTCCAGGCCTTCAGCCTCCATGTACTCCTGAGCCCGGTCCTCAAGATCGTCTTCCCTGCTGTATCTTTTTGAATCACTCGTCTTTCCTCTGGTACTCGAGGATGAATATCCGGCGCGTTGTGATCTCTCCTCCATATTATCAATGATGTCCCAATACCAGCTGCTTGGACCATGATTAGAGCCATGATAACCAGACGTCGTTTCCATTGGCTCTTCTACAGAAGATGATTCTTCAACATCATTTACTTCATCTACGTTCATAGATTCACTAATTTCAACAGGTTCCTCATTGATTTCAGTACTCTCTTTATATTCTGTTTCTCCAGGAATAATGTCTACATTGTTTGATTTGATGCTTTCCAGCTCATACATTCTTAAAAACTCAGGCATTTCCTTGTCTTTCTTTTTTTGCAGTTCTTTTTGATATTCAACGCTCGCTCTATAGTTGTTATACAGAAGACAAATAATAATGAAAATCACGAGGGCAAACAGCCTTGTAAAAAGATCATTTCTATGAGAATTCTTATCCATCTAACCGTCCTTATTACTTATCTTAAACGTTAATAATGTTGACTCATGAAGTTATGGGCCCTATCATTAACTTTTCAACTGTTTCAATATCTTAATTTTACTCCCTGAAGTTACAAAAAAGGCGTATAGAACCAACGGTTTATAATTATTTCACAAATATTAAAAGCCATCAGAAACTGGTGTAAACCAGCTCTGATGACTTCACAACCTCACGGCCGGCATCTGTCACATGGCTTATATCCTTCCGCAATTATTTCTTCTCTTGTCTGATTTGAATACTCCTTGTTCTTTTCTTTCATATCTTTCACAGAATCGCACTGTGGCAGATGGAACTAAGAGTGTTGGCATTCTTCACATACTTATAGTTCTCATCACCTGTAGTCCCAGGTGATGTTTCTGCTACAGCTGCATTTGCAACAGACTGAAAACTAAGTACCGGTTCCCCGGGTGTGAAATCATCGCATGGAGCCGGATCAAAGGATAATGTCTCTCCATCGGATCTAATGGTTATAGTACCCTGTTTATCGGTCCGGAGCAATTGAGCACCAACATTCATCAAACGCCGGAGGCTTTCGGCATGAGGATGACCGTAGTCATTTCCATCAGCACAGCTTATAACCGCATATTCCGGCGAAACCATGTTGAGAAATTCCTCACTTGAAGAATTGTAGCTACCATGATGCCCGACTTTATAGACATCAGAATCAAGTTCTCTGTGATATAGCCAGAACCATGCCCGATTAAAATGCTTTCACATAACCAAGTTCGGTATAAACCATTCCTTGCTTGCTCTGTTCTGATTTCATCAGTGATATCCTGCTTACCTTCATTGTCTCATCAAGTACATTACCAATCTTCTCATAACCTTTTGCTCCGCCGGCTCGTCTCACAAGTGTTATATGTGGCGTAAATTTCTTTGTATCAAAATCTATATCTTTCCCGGAAAGAGCACTTCTTAGTCTATTCACATAGTCCATTAGATCAGGATTAGCCTCTACATTAGCAAATACCATGTCTTTAAAACACTTAAATCCGGAAACTATGATATCAAAAGCACTGAACGGTACATCCCTCATTATTCTCTCGATTTTTTTCGGATCATCACTCTCACCTATGAATACAAGTGTCATGTGAAGGTTTTCATCCCGTGTGAAATTGCCTCTTACTCCGTTTTGTTTTAAAGCATTCTGCATCTTCAAAAGAGCATACTTCATATTCTCATTAAAGTTTAATGCAATAAACAGACGCATAAAGTATCCTTAAATATTTTCTATTCATCCACGCACTGAGTTGACTGCAGCATCGGGTCTTTTTCAGGATCAATTAAAAAAAATATGATCGTTCTATATAAGCAGAACGCTGCGGCGCAAAAAATCCCGATATTAAAGAGGATATTTACTGATTCAGATATGTTCATGGGTCTGTCAAAAAGCAAAGATATGCTAACTACTAAAAGAACCACATAACGGATCAGGTTACGTGTTTTCCATGTTTTGGCGTCACTGATCGTATATGGTCTGTCACTGTAATAATAATACGGTCGCCCTTCCATATAATATTTAAATCGATGTGCTCCGATAAAAATGTGTGTACCGAATCTTGCATTTTTCCGATACGATCTGCCATGCTTGAATAATGTATATGCGTTCATAATACACTGCCATTCCTTTCCGAATCATATCAACACATTATATCCATTTTCTTAACTTAACGGCTTTTGGCAGTCAGAGGCATAAGAAGTTTGCTTCAATATCCTATTCTTGATTCAGGAATTGTATAACTCTCTCGTGAAATTCCTTGTAATATGGTTCCTCGATGAAAGCAACATGTGATGCCCCTTCGATAATTTTCAGTGCTGAGCCTTCCGGAAGGTAGGCAAGACAGGAATTTATCTGTTCATTGTTTAAATACGGATCTTTATCGCCACATATGACAAGTGTAGGAACAGAGATTTTCTCAAGATCTATCAAAGACTGCGATTTGTCCACACAAAGATCCTGACGACCACCGTTAGGACTTGATTCACCATCGTAATGCCATGAGCTTGAACATAAGAGCTCTATCACTATCGGATCTGTAATCGTTTGGTCAAATGTTCCATCTTCGTTCTTTTGGAAATCATCAGCAGCGTGTTCCCATGTATTATGATGAAATGGCTCCGTTACTTCATATTCACCAATTCCGCATAGAATGGGCGCATATAAAACGAGCTTTTCTACATGCTCCGGATGGCTTGTTATAAACCGGCTGCTTGTTACTGTCCCCCAACTCCATCCGAGTAGGTCGATTTTCTCCTGTCCTGTTACCTGACAAATCTTATTTACAGCAGCATCGATATCTTCAGCTGCATAATCAGAATCAGGCATAAAGCCATCTGTAACTACGCCTGATCGTCCATATCCCGCAATGTCAAGTCTCCACACAGCATATCCTTTACTGGCAAGGAACCGTACAAGGCTATAATCCTTATAGTCGATATCAAATTCATGAGATGAATAAGTCAATCCATGTATCAAAAGGATATTGTTATCAATTTCTGTTCCTTCTGTCTTCGTACAATCAAGATGCAGAGCTATGCCATTTCTCTCAAGCGGTATCTCTTCATAGCTGTATGTCAATTCCGATATATCATCTTGAAAATCAGGTACTTTTTTATTGCTGATACTGAATCCTATATAAACACAAAAAAGAACTATTATTAAAGGTAGTAATATTTTCTTCTTTTCTATTTTTGACATAATGATTTGATTATCCAGTTTTCGTTTGTTATGCTTAAATAACTATAATGATTTACTTCAAAACAATTACATAATGCTTATCATTAGATATATTATGATATAATTTCGAAAATTATACATAATATATTATCACATCAGGCTCTTTCCGCTTTTCCATGCCTCTCCCACTTTTTCACCAACAACATGATAAGCATTATTAAACGGATCAAAGGTTATAGGCTTTACCTTGCTGACATCAACCTTACCATCTGTAAGAACTGATTCATCAACACTAACATTAACGATCTCCCCTTTAAGTATGCAGCTTTCGTGATCAAAGCTCTTGACCTTACATTCCAGACACACTGAAAGCTCGTTGATAATCGGAGCATTAACATGAGGACTCTTAGTTGCAGTAAATCCTGCCTTTGCAAATTTGTCTTCGGTTTTGTTTCCTGAAGAGATTCCTACATAATCACAGGCAGCAACATAATCCGCGGTAGCCATACTGATGGTAAAGGCACCGGTCTTTTCAAAATTCTTACAGGTCTTATGCCCTACAGATAAACAAACTGATACTTCATCTGTCTCACTGATACCACCCCAGGCCGCATTCATAGCATTTGGTACGTCATTTTCATCATAGGTTGCTATAATCCATACCGGCTGAGGATAACTAAAGGGTTTTGCTCCAAAATCTTTTCTGCTCATAACTTCACTTATTCCTTTCTGTATTGTATTCATATAGTACTTTTTCTGTACTGCGGTAATCATTTATCAAGTCTTTACAAATAAAGCCAGAACCTGAATCATATGTTTTTAATTCATTGAATTACTTCCTCAATCTATATTCTATCACTACATTTCCGTCATCAGATACATCTAGTTTCAGGTTATTCTTCACTTTCCGGTTTATAAAAGTATCTATTTCCGGCTTAGTCATTCTTATCCTTGTTCTGTCCAGTACTTCATCCATAAGATGATAGAGGTTCAGATCAAGTCTTGCTCTTATCGCTCTTGAGAGTTCTCTGTTAAGAGCCTCCATCTTGATTTCTTCGCCTTCACCCGAATAAAAATCATCTATGTAACAGTAAAACATCCCATTCTTAACGAGAGCTTCTTTCAGAGCATAACTGCACTTTTCACGTTCTACCATTACAAAAAAGTTGGCTTCCGGAAGTTCTTCCATAAGTCCCCAGTAGTCAGAATCACTTGATGCAAGCACGAAGGAATCAACACCATTTGAAAAAAATTCTTTCGTGGTTCTGGCCGCAACCTTTACGTCTGCTAGTGATTTATTATCTCTGAGCCTTTCAATCAGGATATACTCGACCGGTATATCTACATATGAACCAAGCATCTCCCATGCTGAAGCTGCATGGACATCATCAAACAGAATGATCTTTTCAATTTTAGAAAGCTTTTCTGCATCCAGATTTCTTATTGCCGCACAGAGTTTGTATGGATCTGAATTCTCACAGTCCACGATAAAGATGCATTTATCACTATCTTCCAAAAATTTATAGATATTACCCTTTGTCCTGTCACTTACATCCGACACCAGACTTTTATCTACAAATTCATCATTATTCCAGGAATACAGCAATGAAACAAACTTTTCGTCACAGTATAGGATATTCCCCTCATCGGCTGCAGGCCAGTTGATGTACTGCTGGTATGGATAACACTGAAAGTTAGCATAATAATACTCAGCCGATTTCTTTGTTCCGGCCTCACTAAGTCCGTCCGGCATGATAAAGATATCGGAGAGATACTTCCACTCAAGCCAGTCCGGGAACAGATCCCTGCAGTTATTGATTCTCCCCTTTATGTGCTGGTTGATACTTATCAGAAATGGAGTTGGCTCCTTCAGATTCTTGTATATATCAATTCCATCTTCTGACAGCTGCTGTAATATACTGGATGGAATATACTCCGGCATACCGATAATGCTTCTGCCTTCACGCTGTATGCCCTGGCATATCTTCAGAAAATTCCTCTCAAGCTGAGTTCTGAGGCTGCAAAGATTCCTGATGATACGAGCTTTCTTCTCAATCTCCAGTCTGTTGTATATATCTATCTTTGGTGGTTCGTTTTCATTTTCAAAGATCTTCTTCGGCACTCCGATGAGATAAGCCACCTTTGAGATAATGTCGTATTGCTGACCATAGCTTTCTACAGACAAGTTAATATCTGCAGGCATTAAGTCCGCCAGATTGTATGTGAATCTATTACTCTGAATATCCATGTCATGTCCTTTATTCTATAATGTACCAGGGCTTATAGTATTCCATCAAATCCGTTAATCCTGATCTTCCTGATATATGCTCTTTGTTCAAAGTCAGATTTATCCTTAAGAAAATGAACCAGACTTGCCATCTTTATTCCCGTTTCAACAGGGTCTGCTTTCCCTTCCCAGACAGAAAAACCTCCGGCCTCTAAGATTTGTCGTTTTAATTCTTGTTCATTCATATATGCCGTTCCTTTCGATTTATAGCTCTCATCTCCCGATTCTACTTAGCATTTCAAACACTTCCTGGTTCATACGACAATCATTCAACGCTCTGTGTGCCCCTACTGTAGAAATGTTAAATGTAAACTTTGCAAAAAAGTTACACTAAAGCCCTGAAGAGGGGGATTTCTCCCCTATACTTCTAGGAACGTAAGAACCTCTTGCAGGCTCTTGTTACTATTAATGAATGCATCAATGATCTGTCTTGCTTCGATTTCCTGCTTTTGCTTTCGGAGTTCAAGTATTCT
>JAGAXP010000162.1 GCA_017940955.1 Oribacterium sp. | reverse complement strand
CGATTTGAGCATGTTTTGAAAGGCCAAAACAAGAGGATAGATATATCCAGGCTCGCATGAGCCACACGGAATAACTGAGGAGTAGGACATGTACGACTTTATTAATGACCCGAGATTCACAGGTATAGAACCGTTCAAGAATAAGCTATGGTTATCGAGTCCGACCATGCACGGAGACGAGCAGCACACTATTTATGCGGCGTTTATGATGGAAAGGACAATGAAAAACTGTGGCAGGAAGTATACGATTACCTTGAGGAGACATATGATCTCAGCAAGGTTAGGACATTGGGGTCAGGTACCATTAAATTTTTATAAACGGAATAATTCGTATTGACGAAATGCCATAATACTGTTAAGCTTCATGAAGGATTATACGAATGGAAGAGATTAAGCTATGACAATATCAGAAAGAATATTCAGCCTTCTCGAAGCACGTGGAATGAGCCAAAAGGACTTTTCAGAACGTACCGGGATAGCGCAGAGTACAATTAGTGACTGGAAGCGAAAAAAGACAGATCCTGTTTCGGAAAAGATACTGATCATATGTGAGGTGCTAAGAGTTACACCATATGAACTATTGAGTGGGACAGAAGGAAAAGGAAAAAGAGGCAAGCGCCCAGAGGTTATTATGCTTGATAAATCGAGCGAGGCAGGTCAGGTAATGGAGACCTATTTGGGAATGGATAAAAAAATGCAGCAAAGACTTCTGGGATATATGAAGGCGTTGAAGGAATTATCCGAATAAACTGGTACTGAAGTGACAATTTAAATTTCATAATTGTCTGAACTGATAACATAGCTGTCTACTTGAAATCTATTAAATATGAAAAACTGTCTATAATAAGTCCAAGACTATCGAACCGGTTTAACATTAGGAGAGAGATATTACAGCAAGATTCGTATAAACGAACAAATAATAGAAAACGGATATGAAATATGGCGAGAAAACAAAGGGAATGGTATGAAAATGCTAGCTATCATGTTATGGGAAGAGGGAACAGGCGTACAGCGATTTTCAAGTCAGATGAAGATAATATATTTTTTTTAATGCAGCTTGCACAGGTAAAGGATAAACATCCATTTGATCTGCATGCATGTTGTCTGATGACTAACCATTTTCATCTTGAGTTAACTACAAAGAACGAACCTATTTGGAAAATAATGAAGCCGATTATGCAAAACTACGCTATGTGGTTTAATCAGAGATACGGGTACATAGGACATGTGTTCGATTCAAGGTATACTTCGTGCCTGATAGAAGATGACAGGTATTTCCTTGAAGTCAGCCGCTATATTCATTTGAATCCCGTTAAGGCACAGATGGTCAGAGAACCGCTTGCATATAAGTATAGCAGTTATGGTTTATTTTTAAGTGATGGTGTTGACAATGAGAATAAATTTGGGCTTAAAACGGGGATGTCTGCAAAGTTTTCAAATACTATAAAAGAAATAATTAAGACGGATCGTGTTCTGAACTGTTTCAGGAATAACAGTAGGGAACAGTACCGCATGTTTGTAGAGGGAAAGATATCTCATGCAGAGCAGGAAATGCTGATCCAAAAGGATATGAAGGAAGATGATATGTGGCTCCCGTGGTGATGAGTGTTATCGTTCAGAAGATAAGCTGATCGAAAAATATAGGAATAATTACAAAGAAGGAACTGATATAAATGGCAATAGTAGTAAAAAGCATGGCGACTTCGGGTGTTGACGGATTTATGGTTGAGATAGAAGCCAGCACCATAAAAGGTCAGCAGCAGGGAATGTCAATAATAGGCCTGCCCGATCAGGCGATAAAAGAGGCAGGAGAGAGGATACAGGCGGCTATAGAGTCCTGTGGATATGATATACCAAAGGATAAGGTGATCATTAGCCTGGCACCCGGTGATAAAAAGAAGAGAGGATCACATTTTGACCTCGGGATGATCATCGCGCTCCTGTATCAGACGGATCAGATAGCCCCTAAGAATCTTGGAGATTATGCTTTTATAGGTGAGTTGTCTCTCGATGGCAGGATAAGGCCATGTACAGGCGTTCTTTCGATGATAACTGAAGCCAGAAAATGCGGTGTCAGTTCGGTAATAGTCCCTTATGGGAATAAGCAGGAGGCGGAATCTGTTTCCGGCATAAATATTTATCCGGTAAGTAACCTTTCGGATACGGTGAAGCTTCTGGAGAGCGGAGGACTCAGAGAACCGGAGTTAAAAGATAAGGATACATCAGGAGAAACGGAGGACACGGACAGAACTCTGTCAAATATAACAGATGAGGGGGCTGCGGGGACATGCATGGACTTTTCCGATGTCAAGGGTCAGGATGAACTCATTGAGGCGATAATGCTTGGGGCTGCGGGAGGCCATAACATCCTCATGATAGGAGAACCCGGCTGTGGAAAGACCATGATAGCCCAGCGGATTCCCACAATACTTCCAAAGATGACAGAAAAGGAGTCACTGGAAGTTACTAAGATACATAGTATTTCAGGATTGCTGGATGCAGGTGAGGGACTCGTAAAGATGCGGCCTTTCCGCGCGCCTCATCACAATGTTTCTCTCAATGCCCTGATCGGTGGAGGCAGTTATGCTCAGCCCGGTGAGGTATCACTTTCTCATAACGGAGTGCTTTTCCTTGATGAACTGGCAGAGTTTTCACGAAGCACGCTTGACGCCCTTCGTCAGCCCATGGAGGACAAGCGGGTCACTATCTCCAGGGTGAACGGCACAAACTCATATCCCGCAAACTTCATGTTTGTGGCAGCCATGAATCCCTGCCCGTGTGGATATTATCCTTCAAAGAAGTGCCGCTGTACGGATTATGAGATCATACACTACCGTGGGAAAATCTCAGGTCCGATCCTTGAAAGGATAGATATACAGAAGAGTGTTGCGCATGTTGATTACTTTGATCTTGACAGCCAAAAGAGCAGTTATTCCTCTAAGCAGTTAAGGGAAAAGGTTGAGAAAGCCAGAAAGATACAGCAGGAAAGGTTTAAGGATGATGATCAGGTGAATTGCAATGCTCAGATGACTACAACCATGATCCAAAAGTACTGTAAGCTTGATACAGAGTGTACAGGAATCCTGAAGAGGGCAAGTGAGAAATTCGGTTACAGTGCCAGAGTCATACATAAGCTCCTGAGGCTTGCCAGGACATCGGCAGATCTTGACGGATCAGAAAATATAAGAAGGGAAGATATAGTAAGGGTACTTGGCTGCCGTGACCTCGATGTCTCCAGCAGCCAGATGTATGCCATAGCGTGAAATATGAATGATGATAAAGAAAAAATAGAAAAATACATAATGCTCTCGATAATGGATGGATTGGGACCGGTATTTGATAATTCCATTATCGGGATATGTGGGGGTATCGATGCCTGTTTTTCAATGTCAGATGAAGATATCCTCCATAATGCGGCAAAAAGTTTTATTTCGCAAAGAAAGGTAAAGGCATTTCTTGCTCAAAGGAATGACAGTTTCATCAGGGATGCTGCGGAGAGAATTCTTTCTGAAGCAGAAGGCGCCGGTATGGATATAGTGACATATGAAGACATAAGGTATCCCGATCGTTTCAAAGGTTTAGTAGATGTTCCGGCTCTCCTGTATGTAAAGGGAGAACTCCGTATAAATGAATATGTTGATTCTGTCGGTATAGTCGGAGCAAGGAGGTGTTCTCACGAAGGCAAGGAAAAAGCTATCATCGCAGCTGAAAGAGCAGTGTCAGAAAATAAAGTAGTAATAAGCGGAATGGCCAAAGGCATTGACTCCTACGCCCACACCGCAACCATAAAAGGAAACGGCTACACCATAGCAGTACTCGGCAGCGGCGCAGACATATGCTACCCAAAAGAGCATGAAAAACTCTACGAAGAGATCATCAAAACCGGCTGCATCCTTTCGGAATATCCCCCTGGAACTACACCAAAAAACTTTCATTTCCCTATGCGTAACCGCCTTATAGCAGCCCTGTCAGATAAGCTCTATGTAATAGACGTTGGCAGAAACAGCGGCACAAGTTCCACGATTGAAAGTGGAAAGAGGTATGGGAGGGAGATAGAGCTGATGGCGGGGATATAGGATAAATTAATGAGCCGACTATCACCTGTGAAAAGATGTATTGACGCACGTAATAATACGTAATAATATACGTATATAAGATATAGAGAGGTGCGACTTATGGCAAGATATGTATATCCGGCAATATTTACAAAAGAGGAAAACGGTCTATATTCAGTGGACTTCCCGGATATTAAGGGATGCGTGACTTGTGGTGATGATTTAGCGGATGCGCTTTATATGGCGCAGGATGTTCTCGCTTTTACACT
>JAGAXP010000161.1 GCA_017940955.1 Oribacterium sp. | reverse complement strand
TGCTAATAATCCTCTGATTTTAGGTACGCATGTGCATCTGAAATCGTATTTTTTATAAAAAAGATAGTGTATTAAGTTTTCAAGGAACAATATATCGAAAATGGATGTGATATAAACGTCCATTTGTCGGGCGACTCATATAAATAAATCGCAAAAACCATCGAAAAGGCATGTTCCTTCCGGATGGCCTGCCTCTTAAAATAGTCCATGAATACTCCTGTTTTTATAACCTGATGAATTTTAGTTATTCGACTGATACTATTCTACCACATAGGTTGGGAAAGTCATCGAAAACAACTTTTCACTTTAACCACAAAAACCAAGGCCTCCACCCTTTTCAGGGAAGAGGCCTTGATTCGTAAAAAGTAAAAAAAGGTATATTGATATCCAGGAACGCTTTCAAACCAGTATTCCTGAATCTTTATATACTACTCGAATGATGTAAAATCTGGTATGGTATATCAATATGTCCAGCCATTTGTCGCAGGCATTCCTATGAACATTGATGGATCCATCTGAAGTCCATAAATGATATAGGTAAGACCCTCAGCAGCCTTATTGAAAGGAATGCTAAGCACGCCGTTCATGAGGCAGGGAACCACAACCTGTGTTCCGTCACTGAACATAACAGTGTAGGACTGATTTGCAGCTACATTTGCCGCTACCGGTACCTCAACTGTGTCAGAAACCGAGGTAAGGAACATATTGTTGAAGTTAACGACTCCTGCACCCATTACATTGTTTGAACCAAGTGTAGGTACATTATTTCCCATAAAGTTGTTGATGGCTGTTAATGTATCCACCGGCATGAGAATGTCAGCCACATTCAGGACCATATCCGTTCCCAAAGAACTCATGGAGTGAACCTGAAGACCCTGCAGTGCCGCATAACCTGCCATTGCGCCACTGGCATTGCCATTGTTATTGTTATTATTATTGTTATTGCTGCTTGGTGACCAGTATTCACCGTCAGATGCGCCACTCTCGGTTCTGCTTTCACCTGCTGTGCTCTGACTGATGGTTGTATTCTTATCATCAGATGTACTCTGACCGCTTATCTGCTTCAAAGTAACACCTACTTCAACTCCGCCTCCGCGTGGAACAACAAGATAGGCACCGCCTTCTCCGTTTGGAACGATCTTATAATTGCTATTTCCGTTTACATCCTTAAACTCAGCTGTATAACCTGTGGGAATATCCACCTTCAGATATACTGTCTTTCCTTCTTTTGCGGTATCATAGCCATTAACTTTTGTAGTGCCGTCCAGATTTATCTTACTATCACCACCTACCTTGATGATATAGTTGATCGACTCTTCGACTTCAGTATTTCTAGTATAGTTATATTTACCTTCTGAATATTCCATATTTACAGCCACATCTTTATCGTTAGTTGTATCAACCTTCCATACAGTGATGTTCAGATTATCTGTATTATCACTTCCTATAACTATATTTTGCTCTTTTCCTGAAACAGTACCGCCTACGGTTACATCTATAGCATCTGTACTGTCAGCAATATTAATCGCTGTGGTGTCTGCTGTAACATCTTTTGCTACAGTTACTTTGATGGATGGTGTATTATCTACAGTTCCTTCTTTATATGGAACCTTCTCAATATTTATAGCACCAACTCCGGTTCCTTCCTGTATAACACTTCCACCAACTTCCAAATTAAAGGATTTTTCCGTACCTAATATTTGAATTGTTTCGGCACCTTTATTACTGCTTGCTTTTACATCACCTTTTACCTTTATATTAACATCTGCATCCTGTGCTGATCCTTTGATTCCATAAACCCAACCACCGCTTGAATCCGCACTTACGTTACCGCCTACTTCTATGTCAACTTTACCACCCTGTCCGGGCTGATTAACATTTATTCCTTCAGCTTGTCCCGAAGATGTCGAAGTTACCTTACCATCTACTTTTACCTTTGAAGAGGCTCCTTCGCCACTAGAAGTAGTATATATACCTGTAGAAGTGCCGCCATTCGACGTAGCAGTTACATTACCTGTAACATTAACCTCCGTAGATGCTGTACGTGTAGCATTATCTTGTGCCGCTGTTGTACTACCTTCTTCGTATGTATTATTTAAAGTTGAAGAATCCACTCTAACACCGGTTGTTGATCCGGTTCCATTAGCCGTTACATTGCCGTTTACTGTTACCTCTGTTTTGGCATGAGATTCCGTGCCATACGAATAAGATTCCGCTTTCACTCCGGCATCGCTATTATCAGCTTCATTAATATTTCCAGCTACCGCATCTCCATTTACGGTAACTTCTGTTTTCGCTGACGAGCCTGTACTTGACTCTGAAGTTGCTGTTGCATTAACGGCACTTTTATTTCCACCACCACTTCCTGAACCACTGTTATTGGTAACACTTCCATTAACGGTCACACTTGCTGTGGTATCATTTTCTGGAGTTTTTTTAGTACTATCATCATAAGCAGAACCGTCTACACTTGAAACAGTCAAGCCTCCGTCGCTGATTGGATCAGTCGGTATAGAAACATGATCATTATCTTGGTTATTATCTGTTGTGTCATTAACCTTTACTTCAACACCTGAACTCCCACCATTACTATCTGACATCTCAGTCTTTCCATCATTAACAATCACCACAGCATCATCTGCCAAAGCCGTTACCCCTTGGCTCATCACCAAAGTTGCTGCAAGTATAACAGCAAGGCTCCTCCCTGCCTTAAATAAATTTCTTTTAATCACTCAAAGCCTCCTTTCTCTTGAGTAAGAACGTTCAATATGTATAAAGAAAATGCTACTAAAAAAGGGTGTAAAAATATAGGTCACAAGTGTGCCATTTGCCGAGAAAGCTTGATATTGCTTGCTTTTTTTACCATAAAAAAACAGGCTAAGATCGTTTCCAATTTAAGCCCGCTTTTTTATGATTCTCACCGCAATATTCAAGATATTAAATTAATAATCAAGTATTCTTAATCTGTCACAACTTAAATATGTTGTCCTAGTTCATCATCGTTACTCATCTAATATAATCTTACCTTTTTTAGCTTTTTCCCTGAGACGGTCCATTTGTTCCCTTTCAATTTGCTGAATACTCTTTTCCGGAGTGGGCAAATCCTCAGGCATAGTTCCTCCAATTTTTTCAATAGCATTTCTGACTTCACGACCAACATTGTAGTGTACACTTGTAGCCACATCGGCTCCTTTAATATTATCTTTACGAAGCTTCTCCTCCGTTTGCGATATTCTAAACAAGTTGGCAATAAGCTCTGTACTTCCCATATAGTCAAGAATTTTCTGACTTGCAGTCAATTTTTTCTTTGCATGTATATCATCTACATCAAGTCCGCCATATAATCCCATATAACCGGCATTTTAAAAAATGGCGAATTCTTCATTTGTTATCACACCTGCATCATGAGCAGTTTCCACAAGCAACTGATTCCACTGCTTAATATCTCCACGAACGACAAGCCTTCGTTTATCTTCATCAAGTTGATTGTAATGATCAGCTAACTCTTGGCGATATGTTTGTATAGCAAAATATGTTTGCCCTAATGCAATAACCTCCTTACGTGGATCACCATTCTGAACTATCAAATAACATGCATATCTTGTTAGTTCATAATCCCTTTTGGGTTTTGTTGTTGCTCCTGCTTCTACGATTTTGCTGACCCCAGCAAAATCGTTCGATACACTGTGCCCACTGTTCTCACAAGCAATCATTGCACGCTTAATAGCATTTTGAAAATTCTCCCATTTTGAGTACTCTAAAGCAGTCCCAAGTTCTCTGGCACTCCAAAACTCAGTTTAGCTTCAAGCCTTAATCTCTCTTACGTTTTAATGCCAATTACAAAAGTCCTATGATATTTGCAATTTGATTTGCAAATGTCATAGGACTTTTGTTCCTAATCAGAGATATAAAGTTTCTTACCTCTGCTTCTATAATTCTTATTCTTCTGCTGCCTTAAGCTTCTGTGTATCCTGAATCTCCATGATCATATTAACACGGGTCTCATGACGTCCGCCCTCGAACTTAGCATTGATCCAGGCATCAACAATCTGCTTTGCAGTCTCGATACCGATAACTCTCGCACCGAAACATATAACATTTGCGTTATTGTGACGCTTGCTCATCTCAGCAGAATAAGGTTCGCTGCAGCAGCAGGCACGAACACCGTCAACCTTGTTACATGCAAGGCTGATGCCTACGCCGGTTCCGCAGATGGCGATACCGCCGTCAACCTTTCCCTCTGCAACCATCTTTCCTACGCGGTATCCTGAAATCGGATAATTGAAGCTGTCTGTTGAATTGGTTCCAACATCGATCATCTCAATTCCCTTCTCCTCGAGATACTGCATGATCTCCTTCTTCATATCTACCGATGAGTGATCATTTCCGATTACTAATTTCATAACTGATCTCCATTCTATAAATTCTATTTTAATGTAGCAGCTCATCCGGAACTCTGGTGACGGATGAACCGAAACATTTAAATTTGCTTTTTCTCCAAAAAGTATAACATAGGATATTTTATTTCTCTATAACATCACCCTTTGGTTCCTGCTGAGAAAAATTCAGCCAAACTTGACCCATACTTCGATTTTCGTGTTTTAAGTCATACAAAACCATGCTCCTGCTTGACCCATTCTCCGATTTTCGTGTTTTAAGTCATACAGAACCCTGCTCTTGCTTGACCCATTCTCCGCTTTTCGTGTTTTGAGTCATACAGAACCCTGCTCTTGCTTGACCCATTCTCCGCTTTTCGTGTTTTAAGTCATACAAAACCATGCTCCTGCTTGACCCATCCTCCGCTTTTCGAGTTATAAGTCAATTGATCATCAATTGATAGTTGACTCAAAGACATTATTTCGGATATGTAATCAATCCAACAACGCCTTCGCATGAAGATACCCCGTATCCACTATCATATCTTCATAATTCTCCGCCGTCACAACCGCAGGAATCAGCTCTACGGCAGGTACCACAACCATACCGTTCTGGTACATTTCCGAATCCGTGATCTCCATCTCCGTTCCGTGATATATGTCATCCACAAGCTCTGTTATACTGAAAGCATACTGTGCAGGATCGTAAAACACAGACATTGACTGCTTTCCCTGAAGTATCCTGTCCAGAGCCTCTTCACTTGAACCGTCTCCGGTTATGACCGGCATGCTTCCTCCATATGTGCCGTCCATAACGGCCTCAGCCATCGCTCTGGATACGCCCCCCGCAAGCACATCGTCAGTACATATAACGGCATCAAGATTTCCGGAGGTGTAAACCTCGGCAAGAAGCTCCTTCATACGTTCATAGGCCTCAGACTCACTGTTGTCCAATGTACTCACCTGCTCAAGCTCCATCTGCCCGGAAGGTATAACAAGGGCTCCGGAATCGATATACGGGAATAATGCTTCCATCAGACCCGGGAACCTGAAGTACAGGGTCTCATCCGACATGTCTCCCGTGAAAATTTCCGCGGTCTTTGGCTCCTCAGCTGTTGCATGCTTGAGATCCAGCGCATCAACGATGTAATTACCCATGGTTTCACCCACGTGATAGTCATCGCAGCCGAAAAGGAAATTTACACCGTCTGTGCCCATGGGTACATGATCGATGGCGATAACATAGATACCCGAGTTTTTCACCTGTGTAAGCTCCGCTGCAAGGGCTTCCGACGAAACATCCCCGGGGGCCACGAATATGATCCCCGCTCCTTCTTTTACCAGTTCTTCTATATCCTCGATCTGCTTTTTAACCAGCTTATCCTTATGGAATCCCTCCACTGAAGGACCTTCCTCCAGAGGCTGCTCCACAGCATATTTAAAGTCTGCATTATATCCGGAAGCATGAAGCACCTTATCAATCTGCTTTTCCATAAGCATCCACTTTTCACATTGCTGATCCGGGAAGGAGAAGCCTATAAGCTCTCCGTTTCCTCCGATGATATCGAGGTTTTCAATGTCATTGGGCGGCGCCACATTCTCTTCGATCAGATATTTTGAAGCCGTGGTTTCTTCTTCGGATTCATCTCCTGTCGGAGTGTTCTCATCTGCCTCTGTACTGCTGCTTTCCGAGACCTCCTGTGTCTCATTGATCCCGGATCTGATTCTCTTCCCCAGGAAAATGCAGAAAAGCAGAAAAACAAAGAAAATGATACATCCGATGGCAAACTGTACCATCATCTTATGTTCTGTAAGCCGTCTTTTTTTATGGGATTTTTCATGCTCATCATGGAGATTCTGATTTACATTCCTTTCATTCATCCTGATGGATTTATGCTGAAGACTCTCCCACTGGTACTCCGGATCTACCTGGACCCTTTTCCTTTTGGGCTTTTTAACAGTATTTTTATGATCATTCTTGAGATTTTCTTTTTTAGTTTCGTTATCCTTATCCAATGATCTCCCCCATTATCCATTGGGAACGGTTTTTATCTTATCCAATCCTGTCCCCATCTGATTATACCCTCGCTTCATTATACTAAAAAAGGACCGGTATAAAACCGGTCCTCATAAATCTTTAAAGATTTTTTAATCTGAAGTGTAAATGTCGAGCTCCATTCATATCCGAATTGCTGCTATGAAAGCAGCATCCGACTATGAATGAACCGTGAGTACTTCAATTCTTTGGTTATCGTCTTAGTTCTTTGACTTCTCGGAACCATCCTCAACCATGTTCTTTGCACCTGCCTTCTTGGCAAGCTGCCAGACAAGGGATTCACCCTGGGCGATCTCAAGGTCAACGCCTGTAGCATTAGGCTCACTGTCCTTAAAGGCATAGTCCTTACCCGGAAGGATGGCATTCAAAATGATACCTACAAGTGAACCTGTTGCGATACCTGAGAAGTTGATCGTTATAGCGCCAATCGGGATGATGATGGCGCCGGCACTGGAGTAGTTGACACCGATAGCAAGCACCATGATAAGTGCTGCGATGATGACATTTCTTGTCTTTGAAAAATCAACCTTAGTTTCAACGATGTTTCTGATTCCGACAGCAGAGATCATACCGTAAAGAACCAGTGAGATACCACCGACTGTAGCCGCCGGCATTACCTCGATAAGAGCTGCAAACTTAGGGCAGAAGCTGAGGATGATGGCAATGCATGCAGCCAGGCGGATAACCATAGGATCATAAACCTTTGTAAGTGTAAGCACACCTGTGTTCTCGCCGTAGGTTGTATTGGCAGGTGCTCCGAAAAGAGATGCAAGAGCTGTTGCCAGACCGTCTCCTGTAAGTGTTCTGTGGAGACCCGGCTCCTTGATGAAGTTCTCTCCGACTGTTGAAGAAATAGCTGAGATATCACCGATATGCTCCATCATGGTTGCGAATGCTATAGGCACGATGGTTATCACTGAAGTGATGAGCAGTGAAGTGTTCATGGTTCCGTCAGTGAAAAGTGAGAATACTGTACGGCTGTAATTTAAAGGAAGTCCAAACCATGCAGCTTCCGATACAGGCGAGAAATCGATAGCTCCGGCAACTGCAGCAACAAGATATGAACCTATAACACCGAGAAGGATAGGGATGATCTTCACCATTCCGCGTCCCCAGATATTACAGATAACAACTATGAAGATAGCTACAAGAGCGATGGGCCAGTTTGAAGCACAGTTCTCGATAGCTGACTTTGAAAGGTTGAGACCGATTGCGATGATGATAGGACCGGTTACTACAGGCGGGAAATATTTCATTACCTTTGACTCACCAAATGCCTTGAAGGCTGTGGCAAGTACCAGATAAACAAGACCGGCACAAGCTACACCGAAGCACGCATATCTCAGGAGATCGGGCTCACCGTTAGGAGCAATTGCTGCATATCCTGCAAGGAATGCAAAGGATGATCCCAAAAATGCAGGTACTCTTTTCTTACTGATAAGGTGGAACAAAAGTGTACCGAGACCTGCCCAGAGTAATGTTGCGGAAACGCTGAGTCCTGTGAGCAGTGGTACCAGAACAGTTGATCCAAACATTGCAAACATGTGCTGAAATCCAAGGATCAATACCTTTCCTGTTCCAAGCTTTCTGGCATCATAGATACCTTCTTCGCCGATCTTGATTTTTTCGTTACTCATTTATTAACCCCTTCCTTGGTTGTCAGGATAATAAACCAAGATGCTTTACAGTCACATCCACCGGGGACGGTTCTCGCCGGCGAGAACCGTCCCCGGTGGATACTGAATGAGCTCTGACTGCTTTGTCATTACAAAGAAAAAGCACGCTTAGGAGGAAATATTCCCTCCTTGCGTGCTTGATAGTTATTTACTATGACCTTTTAATCAGTATCTTCATCTTAATTTTAAAATCCCTCGTTTGATTTTTTACCATTTTAGCATCCTTTTTTATATCGTCAATAGTGGGAAACAAGGTTTTATTGAATAAAAATTCAATTTAAAACTTTTAAATTTTTAATAAATAATTTTTATTTTATGATTGATAGCTCTCCCGTTTTTATATATACTTTATTGAAATTGATGAGGAAAGTTTGAAAAACACTTTTCATCACTGTTTGTGCCTCCGGCAGAAATATGCGGAATGGAGATATTATGGAAATAAGACAGCTCAATTCATTCGTAAAGATCGTAGAGATGCAGAGTTTCAGTAAGGCAGCCGAGTCCCTTGGTTATACTCAGGCTGCGGTTACTATTCAGATACGTCAGCTTGAACAGGAATTCAATACAAAGTTTTTTGACAGAGTGGGAAGACACGTTGTCCTCACCCCTCCGGGCCGGGAGTTTCTCCAGTATGCCAATGAAATCCTCCGCCGGGTTGATGATGTCCATACAGCCCTGGGAAATCCCCAGATGCAGGAACATAAACTCCGTATAGGCTCTCTTGAATCTCTTCTTACATATAAGATTCCCAATGTGGTGAAATACTTCTATGACAATCACCCGGAGATAACATTGGAAATAAAAACGGGTTCACCTAAAGAGCTCATAGACATGCTGGAGCATAACCTGGTGGATATAGTTTATTTTCTGGACAGGCGGGTTTATGACTCCAACTGGATAAAAATTCTTGAGGAACCGGAACCCATCATTTTTGTGGCAAGCCCGGATCTGGAGATTCCGGGAGAAGACCAGAAAACCGGACATGTTCATATGAGTGATCTACTGCAGCTTCCTTTCTTCCTGACAGAGCAGGACTCCAATTACAGATATGCTCTGGAGCAGGATCTGGCCGCAGACCGCATGCAGATCCGTCCTTTCTTTGAAACCGGAAATACGGAGGTCATCATCCGCCTTGTGAAGGAAAACAAAGGCATCACCTTCCTTCCCGCCTTCTCAGTACAGGAGGGTATCCGTAGCGGTGAACTTAAAGAAATAAAGCCTGCAGATTTCAGCATGACCATGTACAGACAGATCTTCTATCACAAAGACAAGTGGGTCACCGAAGAAATGAAAGAACTGGAAAAGCTCGTGAAGCAGGGCCTGCTGTAAAAGTAAAAGCTGAAGCCACCGGAGACGGTGGCTTCAGCTTTTTTTCGTTAGTTCAACGCCTGATAGTAATACCAGGCCTGCTTCTTGGTTGTTGGAGTTTCGCTGGCACCATTTGAGTTCCAAAGACCGAAGGCATAGCCCCGAACTACTTCCACAGGTGCATCCACAAGACGGCTCAGCAGGAACGCCTCCACATAAGGATTCTCCTTGGCCTTTTCCCAGGCCTCCATGATTGCCCAGCACTGAGCCTCCTCACCTCTGATGGAGCTGAAGCCCTGCTCTGAAAGAATCAGATGTCTCACCTTTCCTTCCGGACTAAGCATTTCCTGATTCTGCATGTAATCGGTAAGAACATGGAGATTCTTCATATTTACTATCTTTGAATCTGCATCATCTGTTGCCAATGGTGAAGTATTCATGAAATCCGGATTTGAAAGATCCTGGGGGTAAGGATGCCATGCTATGCCGTAGTCTGTATCAGAGAGATACGTATTGAGATAACCTAAAAGATCTCTCGAAGCATAGTACATATCGCCTCCGGACATGGTCCAGTTATAGTCAAAGGGGATAAAAACTCTTGCATCGGGATTGGCGGTTTTTATGGCATTGTAGAAAATACGGAAACCTTCAGCATAAACCCTGGCATATTCATTTATATCCGACACTCCCAGATAATTCCACTGAAGCTGGTTGTTGATCTCATTTCCGATGATCCAGTTGGATATCTTATCCTTATACCTGTAGGCCAGAGCATTGGCTACCTCTTCAGTTCTCTGCTTACCCATCTCAGTCATAGTATTAAACTGATAGAGATTTGATACTGACAGATCAACCGGAAGTAAAGCATCATTAGGCTGGAAGTCATTCATAACCCCTATAGTAACAGTAAGATCCGCAGCATTATATGCATCTATCAGGGCATCAACCCCCTGCATCTGGAACTCATCCTTCAGGAAGCTTGCATTGAACTGGAAGATAACCTGCTTGCAGCCGAGATCCACCATATCCTGGATCATGGTCACATGGGAGGAATGTATACCCTTTATACTCTCCGGTGTGTTATAAAATGCCAATGCCTGTATGCTCATGGAGGCAGTCATGATGCCACTAAGCACTATTGCAGCCGCTTTTTTAATAAAGTGATTCTTCATACATTACCCTTTCATTGATTCAAGCCAAATTATGTACGGAATAATCTTCTCCAAATATATTTCGACATATATAAGTGCAACATTACCTGTGGAATGATTATACACCAAACATCCTACAAAATAATTTTACTTATTATTACGTATTTATGCAGATTTATATCCCCTAAATACCTTGCTTTTATGCGGTGTCTCGGATATAATGCCTAAAGTTAATGACATTTAAGAGTGGCTCCAAAGCCACTTTTTTATTGTATAAGTCCGATAACCGGCAAAGCCATGTCGAGGACTTATATCAACATACATCAGAAAAGGAGAAGCGAATGATTGCAGCAAACAACATTACCTTTCGTGTAGGCAAGAAGGCACTGTTTGAGGATGTTAATATCAAGTTCACCGAGGGAAACTGCTATGGTATCATCGGTGCCAATGGTGCCGGTAAGTCAACATTTCTCAAAATCCTGAGCGGCGCTCTGGAACCGACAAGCGGTGAGATCACCATGACTCCCGGACAGCGTTTAAGCGTTCTCGAACAGGATCAGTTCAAGTATGATGACTGCACGGTTATCGATACCGTTATCCGCGGAAACCAGCGTCTTTATGACATCATGAAGGAAAAGGATGCCATCTATGCAAAGCCTGATTTCTCAGATGAGGATGGTATGAGAGCAGCCGAGCTTGAGGCAGAGTTCGCTCAGATGGACGGCTGGAACGCCGAGGCTGATGCAGAGACCATGCTCAACGGTCTGGGAATAGGTACAGACCTTCACTACAAGCTTATGAATGAGCTTAAGGGCTCAGAGAAGGTTAAGGTTCTCCTTGCCAAGGCCCTTTTCGGAAACCCTGACATCCTTCTTCTGGACGAGCCTACCAACCACCTGGATCTCAACTCCATCGAGTGGCTTGAGGAGTTCCTTATCAATTTCGAAAACACTGTCATCGTCGTATCCCACGACCGTTACTTCCTCAATAAGGTTTGTACAAACATTGCGGATATCGATTACGGCAAGATCACAGTATTTGCAGGAAACTACGACTTCTGGTTCGAATCTTCACAGCTTATCGTCCGCCAGCAGAAGGAAGCTAACCGTAAGAAGGAAGAGAAGATCAAGGAGCTGCAGGAATTCATCCAGCGTTTCTCTGCCAATGCTTCCAAGTCAAAGCAGGCAACCTCCCGTAAGCGTGCCCTTGAGAAGATCGAGCTTGATACTATTAAGCCATCTTCAAGACAGTATCCTTACATCGTATTTAAGCCAAACCGTGAGATCGGCAATGACGTTCTTGAGGTTAAGAATCTTACAAAGACCATCAACGGCGTAAAGGTTCTTGATAACATTTCCTTCATCGTAAACCGTACGGATAAGATCGCACTTGTCGGTCCTAACGAGCTTGCAAAGACAACTCTTATGCAGATCCTTTCCGGTGAGATGGAGCCTGACAGCGGCGACTACAAGTGGGGTGTAACCACAACCCAGTCCTACTTCCCTAAGGACAACACTGCTGAGTTCAAGTCCGAGGATACCATCGTTGAGTGGCTCACTCAGTACAGCCCTGACAAGGATACACAGTTCGTCCGCGGCTACCTTGGAAGAATGCTTTTCAAGGGCGACGACGGCTTAAAGAAGGTTAATGTCCTTTCCGGAGGAGAGCGCGTAAGATGCATGCTCAGTAAGATGATGATCTCAGGTTCCAATGTCATCATCCTTGACGAGCCTACCGATCACCTTGACATGGAGTCTATCTCAGCTCTCAATGACGGCCTCAAGAGCTTCCCGGGTGTTATCATTTTCTCATCCCGTGATCACCAGGTAGTTGAGACAACCGCAAACCGTATCTTCGAGATCATCGATGGCCATCTCATCGATAAGATGACAACCTATGATGAATATCTCGCATCCGACGAGGAGATCAAGAAGAGATTTACCTTCACTCTTTCTGACTCTGACGCAAGCGATAACTAAAACCGGACGAGCGGTCGGGCATCCATTTAATGCCCGACCGCTCTACCTAACTAATTAAAGTCCCAGTTTTGTTAGCGCTGCTCGTTTCATTTCATTTATCCAGTAGATATAGTACTGGTAGTTATAGTGTATCTGCTGGTCAATGCTCCAGCTGTCCGGGAGGTTTCCGTTTCCGTCGCTCATTATTTCCTGAACGTCGATAAAGGTCCATCCGTTTTCGGCACATTTCTGTTTCATGGCAGCATTGAGCATGCGGACTGAATCATTGTTGTAGCCGGTCTTCTGGTAGGCTGCAGTCATATAAGTGGTGGAGATGACATTGATATCAACTCCGGGATTCGCTGTCTGTATCTCTCTAAGGAGTGTTTCGTAGTTATCGGCGGCATTTGGATCCGCAAGATCTTTGTAGCCGAAAAAGCTGTAAACATGCTTGGCTCCGATCATTCCGATGGCCTCGGGAAGTCTGTATCTGTGACCCTGGATCATTGGGTGGATATTCTTTCCATCATTCGGGAGAAGGGCTTTTGAGATACTGTAACCCGCAACTGCAAGGGATGTGAAATTATCACTTACCTCATCACCTATGCCTCCTGATATATTATAACGCTGGAAATTTTCGGCTATTGAGTCTCCGATTATTACAGAGCCCTGAAAATAGTTTCGAAGAGCCGATTTCTCTTCCTCTGTAAGATATGCCACATCTCTCTGAGCCCATTTTTCAGACACAGCATTAAGCACCTTAGCTGCTGTACCGGCAATATCACCGACTGCAGCTCCCGGGGTTATGCCTGCTGCAGGTCCCGGTCCCATCATATTGCTTTCCGTATTGCTGAAGTCAATTCCCTGACCGGCAACTCCTGCCCATACGGGAACTGTCATGCTTAAAGAAAGTACAGCAGCTATTCCTGCAATATAAAGTCTGGATTTCTTCATTACATCTCCTTTTTCACACTGGTCCTAAACATTAAATAAATAAACTCTTACCTTGCGAACTAAATAAGCTTATCAGCAGCTTACTCCCTCTGTGCCTTTTAATCCCCAACCTGATCAAAAATGATCCTGAACCTTGGGAACTTTACAGCGCTTTCTTATTATATCGGATTTACCTCATTAATTGTAAATCTATTTCCATAAGAGTAACTTACAATTCTTTCCGATACCTTATATTTATGCTGTAATATTCGATTTAATCACTATTATCTGTTAAAATAATATATAGCGCAAATATAATCAAATGATCGACAGTTAACAAGGGAGTAGTTTATGAAACTCAATTTCAAAAAAAGTTTAGCAACAATATTGCTTTTGACCGGCATCACAGTCCTGCAAAGCTTTTCTGCTTTAGCTGCCGGAGGTCCTTCTGTCATGACACCCTCCGCTGCTGCAGGTGACCCCTCCATTGCTGCCACTGTTGCAGCTTCCAATCCTGCTGCCATCTATACTTTTACAGGTACTGCCACAGAACATCAAAACCAGCTTCTGTATCAATACTTTAAAAATTCAGTTATCGTGGGGGATTCCATAGGCTGCGGCTGGGGCCTTCAGTGCCTTAAGAATTCTGCCGATCCGGTAATGGGTAATTTCCAGAGTCTTGCATATCCGGGCTTCTGTGTTCATTCTGCCTTTGACGCCAGCATAGAAGACGCCGGCACCCCTATGTACAAAGGTGCAAAGCGTCCTGTATGGGAGTCACTTCAGCTCATGGCTGCAGACCATCCCGGAGAGACAACTCATATTTATCTGCACTTCGGATATAAGGATCAGAAGTGGACTGACACCCCTGAGCTTTACGTTCAGCTTATCCAGACTCTTCAGCAATATGTTCCGGACTCAGATGTCACAATCATCGGTGCCAGCTACATGTATCCCGGAAAAAACGGTGCGCCTTACACCAGCGCCAACATCAAAAAGCTTGATCTTGCCATGCAGAATTATGCCAATGCCTATGGCTGGGGCTTTGTAAATGTTGGTGACCTTCTCGCCGATCAGAATGGTGATCTGAATCCGGCATACTGCAGTGACAAGTTTATGCACATAACCCCTGCCGGATATGAAATCTGGAAGAGTGCTCTCACAGGCTACGCCTTCGCAAGAATGTCAGCCGCAGGAATCAACTGAAACTCCGTATAAAACATATCATTTCATCCGATGGACCGGTGGGACGGGGTTCGTGGATCATTTTGATAAAATGGTCCACGAACCCCGTCCCACCGGTCCATCTGCGGATACCTGAAGAAACACCGATCAATGCCTCTATAACCGGAAATCTGAAAAACCGATCAATGTATCCCCATCCGGGAATCTGAAGAAACACCGATTCATCCGGTGTTTTTTAGTACAGTACCTGAAACCTGTAGTTGTCAGGAACAGTGAGTTTCGGATGTTTCCTTATATACTCCACCAGAAGATCCTGAACATTATCGGCATCCTCATACACCGCCTTGGCGTTACCGATCATCTCATAACCTCCGGTTCCTGTGGCTCTGTAGTTCGAAGTCACAAGACGGTATTTTTTTCCTTCTTCAAGCTCTGTTCCGTCAAGCTTCCTTAAACGTACAACCCTGCTGCCCACAGGCTTTCTCAGGTCAAAAGCATAGTCAAGCCCCGCATAAAAATCATAATTGTAATGCTCGATCTTCGGTTTCATAAAAACATCCGAAATGTATGGCTTTCCTTCTTCATCGAGCTCCAGATACTGTGCGCATCTTTCCAGTGCTTCCTTAAGGATATCCACTGTAACTTCCTTCACCACCGAGGTATTGGCAAATGTATATGCCGCGTAAATATCCCTTATACTTACACTCTTCTTAAAGCCTGTTTCATCGTTTCCGAGACTTGTGCAGGAAAAATCACACTCAACCGATTCCATCTGTACCTGATTAAAAAGAGCCGCAACCTTACTTCCGCGAAGAGCGATCTCAAGTTTATTTTCCGGCTTTATCTCTTTGTCAAACTCTCCGACTGTCTGATCCAGCCACTTTTCAGTGCTTTCCTCCAGAGGCATTATCTTTTCCTTAACTGCCTCATCCGTTTCTGAACCTGTCTTAAGAAGTTTTGAAGAAAACTCTGTTTTTCCGTCTTCATCATAGTCAGCCTTAAGATATATAAACTCCTCAGCATTGGCAGAAGGCTGGACACTCCAGGTTCCGTAAAGGTCGAGTCCCGGAACAGACATATGCTGGTGTCCTGTAAGTATCAGGTCGTAATTAAGCTTCCTACACAGCTCACAGGCTATATTCTCTCTGCTGTCAGTAAGACTAGCTCCGGTTACCAGATCTTCCTCATAGCCGCCATGATATATCAGTATGGTAATGTCACAGCCTGCCTCTTTCATCTCCTCATAAACCTTTGAAGCGGCCTCAAATGAATCCGTAACCCTGAGCTCTGTCAGGTGTTCCGGCTGCTCCCATACATTAACATAATCTGTAACAACTCCTGTGATACCAAGTCTCAGACCGTTTGGAAGAGTACATATAACAAATCTTTTATATCTTATCTCCCCGCGGAGATCCTCTAAATTGGCTATAAGAAGTGTTCCCTTCATGACATTAACATAATCACGTATAACATTGTAACCGAAATTAAAATCGTGATTTCCCAGGGTGTAAAAATCAAGCCCCATGGCGTTAAAAGCCTCAGCCACAGGATGGCAGGAAAACTTCTGTGGATTCTCCAGATAGTTTGTTATAAGCGGAGTTCCCTGAAGACTGTCTCCTCCGTCCATTACCAGTATCTCTTTTTCAACAGTTACTTCCGTTTCTTTAAAAAACCTTTTGTTTTCCTCAATGCTTACGGTTCTGTATGTTTCCGGCGCATTAGTCAACAAACTGCCATTTTCGATGGATACTTCAGCATTTCTTTTCTGTATATCCCGGGCGACATTTAAAAGTCCGCAGTCTTTTTTACTGCCTGTTGCATAGTCCACCGGCATGACCTTTCCATGAGTATCGGAAGTAAAATAAATCTCAAAGCTTTTCATTTACAATTCTCCAAAAACATTATCTATACATGTACTAAATGGATAGTTTCCCATACGGCATAGCCTGAAGGCATAGGAACTGGTCCGGATATCACATAAGATATTTATCTTCGTATCATAAGTCAGTAAAAGGCGGAGAAAACTCTCCGCCCATCTTTATTAACCTCTTGTTAACTTAACACGGATCTTCGTACTGATCCACTCTACGATAAGAACCAGCACCACAAGACCGATCAATATGGAACCCGCTTCATTCCAGCGATATGCATTCATGGCAAAAATAAGCGGTGCACCGATACCACCGGCACCAACAAGACCAAGAACGGTTGCATCTCTCAGGTTAATGTCAAAACGATAGATAGCCGTTGAAGCAAAGTTCGGCATGAGCTGCGGAAGGATACCGTAAAGTATCTTCTGCCAGGTTGAACAGCCCATGGCATCCAGTGATTCCAGGATTTTTGTGTCCAGATCCTCGATGGCTTCGATATACATCTTGGAAACCATACCTATGGAGGTCACAGACATTGTCATAAGACCCGCAAAGGGACCGGGACCTGTAACTCTGATGAACATAAGTCCATATACGAAGGCAGGCACTGTACGTATGATCATGATGAGGATACGTCCGATAAATGCAACCGGCTTTGGTGTCAGATTGCTGGCTGATATAAATGCCAGGGGGATCGAAAAGATCGCACCCACAACTGTTCCCATAAAGGCGATACAGATAGTCTCCAAAAGAAGGTACAGAACGCCTTCCTTTGTGAGATTGAACAAAAGCTTCTGATCCGGGTGAACTATACCGTTCAGTATGTTAATGGCCATTTTTCCGCCATTTGCACTGGCGCCTGAGGTTTCCATGGCACCAAGACTCCATATAAGAAGTCCTATAACGATAACCGCGATAGCAAGGTGCCAGATCCAGTCCTTGGGACGGCTCTCATATGCTTTTAAAATTCTTTCATTCATACGAGCACCTCCTTAAACAAGCTTCTTTCGCGCATAGCGGCTTACAGACTCGATGATAAACACAGTCACAAAAAGCACCAGGAGGATCATTCCGACATTTGGATACTCTCTCCATCCAAGCTGCTCATTGAGAATGAGACCGATACCACCGGCTCCGACATAACCGAGTACGGCAGCGTAACGAACATTTCCTTCAAAATTGTAAAGGCTGTTTGAAAGGAATGCCGGCATTACCTGTGGAACTATGGCATGTATAAAAGCCTCTGTCCTGTTAAATCCCATGGCCTCCATAGCCTCAAAAGCTCCCATATCCACAGTCTCAATCTCCTCATACATGATCTTTCCGATATAGGAAAATGAAAATATCGCAATAGCTGTGGTTCCGGCTATGGTTCCGAGACCGAATATAAATGTTGCTATAAGAGCACTTACAAGTGTAGGCAATGTACGAATGATACTGAAAATAAGTCGCATAACCGCAACAACTGCACGGTTTTTGCAAATGTTGGTGGATGCCAGCATTGCAAAGGGCAGACATAATATGGAACCCAGTGCTGATCCGAGAAGAGACATCTTAACTGTATCCAGGATCGGATTAACTATGTTGCTGAAGTATCCGTATTCAGGTGGAAACATACGGCTTAAGATAACAAAAAACTGATTGCCTCTTTTGGCAAGAACAGCCGGATCAAAGCCTGTTATCTTTATGGAAATATAACTCATAAGAAGTACGAGGATAACATAAATGGGAGCTCTGGAGCTCTTCTGCTCAACAGATTTTCCATTATCCAGAGTGTACTTCTTAGGCGGGAAGATCTTATCGTATATACTCATTCGTGTTCCTCCCGTCCTCCCTTGTAGATCTTATTGAGGACTTCTTTATCAACCTCTGCTGCGGGTCCGTCATAAACGATTTCTCCGGCATTGATACCTATAACTCTTGAACAGTACTTAAGAGCCAGGTCCACATGGTGGATATTGATAAGGATACTTATATTCATTTCCTTATTGATACGTGTAAAATCATTCATGACCTGCTTTGCGGTTACCGGATCAAGGGCGGCAACCGGCTCATCCGCAAGGATTATCTCAGGATTCTGGGCAAGGGTTCTGGCAAGGGCAACTCTCTGCTGCTGTCCTCCGGAAAGCTGATCCGCACGGACAAATGCCTTATCAAGGATTCCAACCTTATCAAGAGCCTCAAGGGCTTTCATCTTTTCTTCCTGATTATATATTCCGAAAACAGAACGATACCAGGGCATATCAGGAACGAATGCAGTAAGTACATTATTGATAACCGTGGTACGTGTAATAAGATTGAAGGACTGGAAGATCATTCCTACCTTTCTTCTGAAACGACGAAGACTCTTTCCCGAAAGGCTCATAACATCTATTCCATCCACAGTGAGCTTTCCGCTGGTTACATCATGCATACGGTTTATGGTTCGGATCAATGTTGACTTACCGGCTCCCGACAAACCGATGATGGCTACGAATTCTCCCTGTTCTATTTCGAGATCGATATGCTTCAGACCTTCATAGCCATTTGGATATCTTTTTCCTACATCCTCAAACTTAATCATGGTTATTTCCTTTTCCTGTTATATAAATGATTAATTTAACCCAATGTTCCATGTGAATGTTTAACTCGTTAAGCACTCACATCTAATATCGGATAAAAAATATTAAATAATTAGTAGGTCATTGATTTTTTCACTATTTCCTGCTAATGGTAAATATCCCCCGGTACTTTATTCAACATAGAAAGAAAGTCCGCATGAATGCAAGCATTCTGCGGACTTTCCGAATTATTAACGTGTACCGCTTCTATCAGTTCTGACCAAGACGAAGTTCCTTGATAAGATTCTGAGCATCACGAGCAGAATCGTAGTCAGAGTCATTAGCCTCTACATAACCCTTATGGGTATAGATTGCGATGACCTCCTTACCTTCATCTGTGTTTCCGATGTTGATCATAGCCTTCTTGAAAGCAGCCTTGAAATCTTCATCCATCATAACGTCTGATACTCTTGAACCTGAGATTGTATCATTGTAGATTCCCTCTGTGACACCGATAACATTGGTATCATCCCAGATTGAATTCTCCATTGCATACTCATCATTCCACTTCTCAACATAGTCACGACGAGCATCAGCATATGTGCAAAGAACATCGATCTGACCCTGAGCAAGACGTGCGAAAGCTGTACCATATGAATCACACTCTACAGCATGTGAGAGATCTGTGATATTCTTTCCAAATTTCTTCTGGATCCAAAGTGCCGGATAAATGTAACCTGCTGAAGATGTAGGTCCCATTACACCCCAGTTAAGACCGTCAATGTCTTCCCATGTAAGCTCTTCTCCGTTGTTAACCTTCTCTGCAACAGCCTTACCGTTATCTGAAGGACCTGTGATCATAAGTGCACGGTAGAAGGTTACCTGCTTATCAACACCCTCTGTAGGCTTCTGATCGTTCCAGTCCTTTGGATTATCACTGTCGATAGAAAGTCCGTCTCTTGTGGCTGTAAGAAGAACCTCTGCATCCTGATCATAAAGGATATAAGTTCCGCCGGGGATGAATCCGATATCGATAGTTCCGGCAGCAAGTCCTTCACCAACCGCTTCATAGCTTGTTCCTACTGTGATATTAACATCTTTAATGTTGTAACCAAGAGGAGCCATCTCATTCTTGATCATCTCCTTAAGAGGCTCTGTAGCTGTAACGATCTCGTCCGGCTCACGTGATGGAACAAATGCTACATTAAGTACCTCAATGTCCTTTGCATCTGCAGGTGCTTCTACAGCTTCTTCCTTCTTCTCTCCCTCTGCTGCAGCGTTTGTCTCCTGTGCTGCCTCTGTTGCTGCCTTTGTTGCTTCAGGTGCGGTTGTTGTTGATCCGCAACCTACAAGTGCTGATGCCGCAATTAAAGCAGCCATAACTAAAGAAATAGATTTTCTCATTCTTCTCCTCCTGGCTTGAAGCGTTTAGCTTCGCATGAATTTTCACAGCGTTTCCGCTTTCTTTCCAAAACTTTAAAGAGTATATCTAAGGTTTTGAAATGTGGCAATACATTACACAACAATTATATATAAATTTTGAAAGTTTGCCATAGTTTTTGGTTATGTATTGGGGGAAATGCGAGAAATTGTGAAATGGTACAGAAAATGCAAGGGGTGTGAAATGGTACAGAAAATGCAAGGGACGGGTGACGGGCCACGAAGTTGAAAGAACATCCGGCTCATCATGTTCGCCCCATATGCACTGACGTGCATCTGGTTCGTACATGATGAGCCGGATGTTCTTTCAGTCCGCAGCCCTAGCCACCCATCCCTTGCATTTTCTTCCATTTTCTATATATTTACAAATTTTATCCACATGTTTTATGTAACATTTTATTTGTCCACATTGTTATCCACAATTATGGGATTTTTTCCACATTTTGTGTGGAAAAAATTCAAATTCTGCTGTATTTCATCTTTATTTAGCCTGTTTTTTTGATTTATCCACATTGCACTTGCTTTCCGTAATAGCACTATGACTCATACCGGTTAATTCCGATTTGCAGTCATCAAGAATAAGCTCAAGGGATGACTCATATCATGTATCACTGAATATGCAGTCAATGTGCTAAACAATTAATTCGACAGCTTTACAGTATATCCTTGTAGCGGCCGAGGAAGGTCTGCATGCGTTCGTTTTCAGAGTTGAAGACTTCTTCGGCGGAGCCTTGTTCAACGATTACTCCGTCGGCCATGAAGATGACTTTATCGGAAATGTCTCTCGCGAAGGACATTTCATGGGTTACTATGACCATGGCGATTTTTAAGTCCTTCAGGGATTTGATGACTTTCAGGACTTCTCCCGTAAGCTCCGGATCAAGGGCACTGGTTGGCTCATCGAAGAAGAGGACCTTTGGATTAAGGGCAAGAGCTCTTGCTATGGCTACTCTCTGCTGCTGACCTCCGGAAAGCTGAAACGGGTAGTAATTTGCTTTATCACTTAAGCCCATCTTTTCCAGAAGTTCCATTCCGGTCTTCTCAGCTTCGGCTTTTGATTTTTTCTGGACATTTATTACCGCGTCAGTAACATTCTGCATAACGTTCCAGTGCGGAAACAGATTGAACTGCTGGAAAACCAATCCGAATACAGAACTTACTTTTCTTATGGTTTTTTTGTCAGCATATACCGACTTACCGTTAGGATCATTCTCGGCAACTATGATATCTTCATACTTTAGTGTACCGGAGTCCATTGTTTCCAAAAGAGTTGCACATCTTAAAAGTGTGGACTTTCCTGAACCGGATGGTCCGATGATGGATACTATTTCACCATCTTTTACTTCAAGGCTTATATCTCTTAACACCTGCAGATTACCGAAGCTTTTTTTCACATGCTTCATTTCCAAAAGATTCATTTTATTTTCTCCGTTATTGAAGTTCATCGCCCCATATAGAATTTATTTACTTTAGAGGCGATGCTGCAAATCAGATTTTCACAGAAAATCCGGCTTTTTATTTATAGTAGTCAAGTTTCTTTTCTGCCTTATCCATTAGGAATGCCACCACGAAATTGAACACATAGTAAAACAATCCCGCAACTATAAGCGGTGTCATGGAGGTCTGGCTTGAGGACAATGCTTTTGCCTTTGTGAACATTTCCATTACAGATATGGAGAAGGCCAGGGAGGTATCCTTAACAAGGGTTATAACTTCGTTGGTAACAGACGGAAGTATTCGTTTGATAACCTGCGGAAGTATGATCCTCACAAAGGTCTGGAATTTGCTGTATCCGAGAAGTGCGGCAGCCTCGTACTGCCCGACAGGCATTGACTGTATTCCGGATCTGTAGATCTCCGCGAAGTAGGCAGCGTAATTGATTATAAAACCAATATAAACAGCAGAATTTCTGTATGTGGGACTAAGCTTTATATTAAAGAGATAGTAAGGTCCGTAATACACAACAAAAAGCTGAAGCATAAGAGGTGTGCCCCTCATTATGGATATATATATCTTTGTTATGCTGCTGATAATGTTATTCTTCGACATCCTTCCAAAGGCTATGACAAGTCCCAGCGGAAGACTGAAAAGAAGTGTTATCAAAAAAATCCTTACCGATACGGCAAGACCTTTCAGTAATTCTATTATTATCTGTGAAAGAACCATTTTTTTCCTCCAGAGTATTTCCTATAATCCGTTTCTGTCTGATTATACATAACGCTTTAGCTCAATGCAATGATAAATCGTTAAATCAACAGCATATCTGTATACCCTCCGGTTTCCTATGGTTTTGATCATAAATCAAAAAGCAGATGCTGTTGAGTTATCCCACAGCATCTGCGTTATCGTCATCAGCCTGGCCATCCGTATCATTCTCAATGAATTCAAGATTGCCCTGCATCCATATTTTTCCTTTAAATCTTCTTCCGACAGCCGGTATACCCATCAGATCCGACTCATTGATGGCAACATGGAAGATACAGTCATTGCAGCTGATCTTCATATCCACCACATTTTCATGGGTATAAACATTCTCCTTTACTCTGAGAGAAACTATCTCTCCAAGGATCGAATATATATCACACTCCACACCTGTAGGCATGAAGGTTGTTTCTACTATACTGTACAAATCCTCTGTAACTATACGCTGATGAAGCTCGTTAAACATATTGATATCCGTCTCCGTAAGGGTATCAATTGCTTCCTGGTCTCCCTGTCTTGCAGCCTCAAACAGACTTCTGCGCTCAATGCTTTTTCTTTTTACAGCTTCCGGATCTTCCTTCTTCTCTATGGGCAAAAGGATCTTTCCTTCACAGGCAAGACCGGTAAGAAAGGCTTGTCTTGCTTTGACGCGCATTTCCATTTTCTGAAGTTCTCTGAGCTGTACTGAATTTGTAATATAAAAAATAAGTGTTATTCCCGATTTAAAGTCTTCAAGTACCCCTGCATAGGTTTCTTTTTCCAGATGTCTCTCCACAGATCCCGCTTCTGTCAATGTTCCGTCATAGGATCTCATATACGGAAAATAATAATTCCTGTGGAAAACACCGTCTGGAGTTCTCTCACCAACAACCGCAATACCCATGGAAGGTGCCACCGGAAGCTGATACTGCTCTATAACAGAACCCTCATTACCATTGATGATAAGAGTCCGATACTTGTCATTAACAGCACGCTCCAAAAGCGGCTCAAGCTGCATATCGGTCTGTATCTTTGAAAATCCTATTGTTTTCAGAAAATTATGCATCTATAACCCCTTTAGACTGCAATCTGAATAATCTTATATTTACCCGTAAAATAAATGCTTTTAAACAGAATGAACGTATACCAAACTAAAACCCAATCGTTTTCATTTAGAAACGTAAGATAATTACATTTACGGGAATAACCAACGAAAGCCAGGTGTTAAATCCACCTGACTTTCGTATATTACTATATCAGTTTCTTAATTGCAAGCTATCTCAATTTCATGGAAAAAGCTCTGCATTATACCAGTCCCTGAGCGAGCATTGCGTCAGCAACCTTCTCAAAACCTGCGATGTTGGCACCAACTACGAAGTTGCCCTCATTGTCATATTTCTTAGCTGCAGCTGCAACGTTCTTGTAGATATTTGTCATGATATCCTTAAGCTTTCCGTCAACCTCTTCGAAGGTCCAGCTGAGTCTCTCAGAGTTCTGAGACATCTCAAGAGCTGAAACTGCAACGCCGCCGGCATTAGCTGCCTTAGCAGGCATGAAGAGGATCTTTGCTGCAAGGTAAGCATCGATGGCATCTGAATCAGAGGGCATGTTAGCACCCTCTGCAACTGCCCAGCATCCGTTGGCAAGAAGCTTCTTGGCATCCTCACCGTTGATCTCATTCTGTGTTGCGCAAGGAAGAGCGATATCGCACTTAACGCCCCAAGGTCTCTCACCCTCATGGTACTCAGAACCCGGAACTCTCTTTGCATACTCGCTGATTCTTGCTCTCTCTACCTGCTTGATCTGGCAGAGAACATCGAAGTTGATTCCGTTAGGATCATAAACGTATCCGTTAGAATCAGAACATGTAACAACCTTTGCTCCAAGTGCGGTTGCCTTCTGGATAGCATACTGTGCAACATTTCCCGAACCGGAAACAACTACTGTTGCTCCGTTAAGAGACTTGCCTGCTGCCCTTACCATCTCGTCTGTGATATAAACAAGTCCGTATCCTGTAGCCTCAGGTCTTGCAAGTGATCCACCGAAGCTGAGTCCCTTACCTGTGAGAACACCCTCGTAGAGGTTTGTGAGTCTCTTGTACTGTCCGAAAAGGAATCCGACCTCACGTCCGCCTACACCGATATCTCCTGCAGGTACGTCTGTATCCTTACCGATATACTTGAAAAGCTCTGTCATGAAGCTCTGGCAGAAACGCATAACCTCTGACTCTGACTTTCCGTGAGGATCGAAATCAGAACCACCCTTGCCGCCGCCGATAGGAAGACCTGTAAGAGAATTCTTTAATATCTGCTCGAAGCCAAGGAATTTGAGAATTGACTGTGTAACTGAAGGATGGAAACGAAGACCTCCCTTGTATGGTCCGATAGCAGAGTTAAACTGCACTCTATAGCCAAGATTTACATGGTTTACACCCTTATCATCTGTCCAGGGTACTCTGAATGTAATGATTCTCTCAGGCTCTACAAATCTCTCAAGGAGAGCATTCTTTCTGTAAACCTCTTCGTTCTTCTGAACGATAGGATCCAGAGAATCAAGAATTCTCTTTGCAGCCTCAAGAAATTCAGGCTCGTAAGGATGTTTAGCTTTTAAGTTTTCGTATACTTCTGCAACATAAGACATAAGATTTTCCTCCTTCAGGAAATACTTCTTAAATTTAAAAAATCCGGTGCCAGGACAGACCACGCCCTCTCTTCCTGAAAGGCGCCCCCATTGGCTCCGAACCGTTTGCTTTACATGTGATACTATATCACGTCATAACTTTAGAGTAAATAAAAAATATCAGACATAACTAAATGGTATAAAATGTTTTATATTAAAAGAAGGCTGTGTGAGATATAGATCTCACACAGCTTCACTTTATGATCTTGTTGCCACAAGATTCAACATGTATTGAATATCAAAGTAAGGTGGCGTGACGCTGAACTTTACTCTGTATACTCCTTAACGCAACCCAAAATTTCTACAGGGGTTTTGTCGTTCTTCTTGTACTTCTTTCCGTAGAAGGCGAGCATGTAGATTTCCTTGAGATCTGAAATCAGCGGGTAACGGGGGTTTGCTCCGGTACACTGGTCGTCGAAGGCCTTGACACTCATCTCATCGAGGGTCTTTAAGAAATCCTCTTCTGTTACGTTATAGTCCTGTATTCTCTCCTTAACGCCTACTGTCTTCTTGAGTTCTGTTATCTTCTCACAGAGCTTCTCAACAGCCTTTGCATCATCCTTCTCGTTAATGCCTACGAAACGTGCACACTCAGCATATCTCTTAAGTGTGTGAGGATACTCGTACTGAGGGAAGGTTCCCATCTTTGGAGGCTGCTCTGATGCGTTATATCTGATTACGGCATTAAGGAGCAGTGCGTTTGCAAGTCCGTGAGGGATATGGTGGAATGCGCCAAGCTTGTGGGCCATGGAGTGGCAGATTCCAAGGAAAGCATTGGCGAAGGCCATACCTGCCATGCAGGAAGCATTAGCCATCTCATCACGTGCCTTGATGTTTGTAGGCTCGTTGTAGGCTGTAGGAAGGTAATCAAATACTCTCTTCATAGCCTGAAGTGCGAGACCGTCTGTATATGGTGAAGCCATCATGCTTGCGTATGCCTCAAGTGCGTGTACAAGTACGTCGATACCTGATGCTGCTGTAAGTCCTCTTGGCTGTGTCATCATGTTGTCAGTATCAACGATGGCAATGTTGGGAAGCAGCTCATAGTCAGTGATAGGATACTTTGTTCCTGTCTCCTCATCTGTGATAACCGCGAACGGTGTAACCTCTGAACCTGTTCCTGAAGATGTAGGGATAGCTACGAAAAGAGCCTTCTCGCCCATCTTAGGGAACTGGTAAACCTTCTTGCGGATATCGATGTAACGCATAGCCATGTCAGCGAACTTTACTTCAGGGTGCTCATAAAGAACCCACATGATCTTTGCTGCGTCCATTGCTGAACCGCCACCGAATGCGATGATGGTATCAGGATTGTAGCGTGCCATCTGTTCAGCACCTTCAGTTGCATTTGCAAGTGTAGGATCCGGCTGAACATGAGAGAATACTCTGTAGTCGATTCCCATCTCATGAAGCTTATCTGTGATAGGCTTGATGTATCCTGCCTGATCAAGGAAGGAGTCTGTTACCAGGAACACCTTCTTCTTGTCGTAAACGTCCTTAAGCTCACTGAGGGCTACAGGCATACAGCCCTTCTTGAAATAAACCTTCTCAGGTGTTCTGAACCAGAGCATATTCTCTCTCCTCTCTGCAACTGTCTTGTAGTTTAAAAGATGCTTGATACCAACGTTCTCAGATACGGAGTTTCCGCCGTAAGAACCGCATCCCAGTGTAAGAGAAGGAGCAACCTTAAAGTTATAGAGATCACCGATTCCACCATGTGAAGACGGCATGTTAAGAAGTATTCTGCAGGCATGCATTGCAACTGCGTGCTTATGTATCTTTTCGGTCTCACGTGAATCAATAAAGATTGATGCTGTGTGTCCTGGGCCTCCGTCCATGAGAAGGAGCTCTGCATTCTTAATAGCAGCATCGAAATCCTTTGCCTTGTACATTCCGAGAACCGGTGAAAGCTTCTCGTGTGCAAATGGCTCTGCCTTTGTATTGTCGGAAACCTCTCCGATGATCACCTTCTTGTCGTGAGGGATCTTTACTCCGGCAAGCTCAGCGATCTTCCATGCAGGCTGTCCAACGATCTTTGCATTGAGGGAGCCGTTGATAATGATGGTCTTTCCAACCTTCTCACGCTCCTCCTTGTTAAGGAAGTATGCACCTCTGTACTCGAGCTCTTTCTTTACCTTGTCATAAACGTCTGCAACAACGGTTATTGACTGCTCTGATGCACAGATCATACCGTTATCAAAGGTCTTTGAATGAAGGATAGAGGAAACTGCCATCTCGATATCAGCTGAAGAATCGATGATACATGGGTTGTTTCCTGCACCAACTCCGAGAGCCGGTGTTCCGGATGAATAAGCTGCGTTAACCATTCCGGGTCCGCCTGTTGCGAGGATGCAGTCAGCATCATGCATGATCTCTGATGTCATCTCAAGTGACGGCTCATCAATCCATCCGATGATGTTCTCAGGTGCACCTGCTGCAACTGCTGCGTCAAGTACGATCTTTGCTGCAAGGCTTGTACACTTCTTAGCTCTTGGGTGGGGGCTTATGATGATACCGTTTCTTGTCTTAAGGCAAAGCAATGTCTTGAAAATAGCTGTTGATGTTGGGTTTGTTGTAGGGATAACGGCAGCGATAAGTCCCAAAGGCTCGGCAACTGTCTTTGTTCCGAACGCAGGATCCTCGTCGATAACTCCGCAGGTCTGTACATTCTTGTACTTATTGTAGATATACTCAGCTGCGTAGTTGTTCTTTATAACCTTATCCTCAACCACGCCCATTCCTGTTTCTTCAACAGCCATCTGCGCAAGCTCGATACGCATCTGGTTTGCTGCTGTAGCTGCTGCATTGAAGATCTTGTCAACCTGTTCCTGACTGTAGGTCGCGAACTTCTCCTGAGCCTCACGAACTACCTGGATCTTCTGAAGCAATGAATCCATGTCATTTACAACTTCCGGATTTTTTACTTTACTCATGTGATTTCCTCTTTTCTGTGGCAACAATAGTTTCTGAAAAATAATTCCACGAATCTGTTTTGATACGTTTGTTATTTTTTTATCAATCTATGGACATAGTATATTTCCTAAATCTCTCCTTGTCAATACAAATTGATATTTTTTTAACATTCTTTTAATTATTTACAGAGCTTCCATATATCCACAATACATCAAAATCATCTGAAATGGCGAAATATTGACCGGCTGTTTCAATGCCAGAAAACCCATATAAAAAGGTAGCCTGCTGTAGCTGCAACCAATGTGAAAGGAAGCCCTATCTTCATAAAATCTCCAAAGGACACTTCATGACCACCTTTCTTCAGCATACCTACTGCCGTGATATTGGCACTTGCCCCTATCGGTGTAATGTTTCCTCCCAGGGTAGCACCTGAAAGAAGTCCGAAGTAAAGCACATAAGGCTCGATACCCAGAAGAGAGGTAATACCCGTCAGTATAGGAAGCATGGTAGCAACATACGGAATATTATCGATAAAGGCAGAAAACAATACAGAACCCCATACTATGATGGTGTACAGTAAAAACAGTTTATCTCCGCCTGCATCTACTATGAGTTTTGCCGCATCATCTATAAGTCCTACATCGGTTATTCCGCGAATAACCACGAAAAGACCACAAAGAACAAATAATGTTTCAAAATCAACCGACGCCATGGCACGTCTGAGATTTGTAATGCTTCTCTTGGTAACGTAATCATAAATCAGACATACAGCCGCGATGACCATACATATGGCACCATTTGTTATTGACGGAGTATCCGGAATGAAAGATGCGATAATGAGACATACAACTATTCCGCAAAGTGCGATAGTGGGAAACTTATCCTCCACAACGGTTTTTTCATTTGCTTCAACCGGCTGGGTGAGCTTATGAAAAAGAAACATCATTACAGGTACTGTCATGATCGCTCCAAGCTCAACAGCCCAGAAAATTCCGGGACGTCCCTTCATCCAAAAGAATTCCATGAAGTTCATGTTTGCGTAATCACCAAGCATGATGGACGTTGTATCACCTACCAGTGTTGCAGCTCCCTGAAGATTGGAGGAAACAGCCACCGAAAGAATCATGGATACCGGTGAGATGTCCAGCTTCCTACATATTGCAAGGCCCACCGGCGCTATCATGAGAACTGTGGCAACATTATCTATAAATGCCGAAACAGCTCCCGAGAAGAGCGACATGAGTATGATTACCCACATCACATTAGGACATTTATCCAGAATGATGTCAGCCATCAGGTTAGGCATCTTCGATTCGATAAAGAAGAAAACCACCAGCATGGTTCCGCCTATCATCATGAGAACGTTCCAGTTAACAACGGAAAGAATGTACATAAAATCTCTCCGCATTATTCCAAGAACCACAAAGGCTGCTGCAACCGCCCAGATCGTAAATAACTTCCATTCGGATTTCACGATCATAACCACATACATCAGGATAAATAATGCTAACGCAACATATTTTATTTCCAAAATTAACCCCCTTCAAAAAATACAAAGAAGGAGACTGTTGATCCTCTCACCAGTCTCCTTCTGCATTATAATATTTTATTCATGGCATTCATGTCTTCAGGAATCTATGAGACCACTATCTTCCCTGTATCATCCGATCTTCAGCCTGAACTTCTGCGCGGCTCTGTCTGAATTCACAAGAGATATCTCTGCACCCAAGGTCTGAAGCTTCTTCTCGAAATGCTCATATCCTCTCTGGATATAACCAATCTCGTTAACTGTTGTTATACCTTCAGCGCAAAGTCCCGCAATAACAAGAGCCGCTCCGGCTCTTAAATCCAGGGCATTGACACTGGCACCGGTGAATTTCTTCACACCGTCAATAACAGAAACATTACCCTCTACCTTTATGTTTGAACCCATACGGGCAAGCTCGTCAACATACTTGAATCTGTTTTCAAAGATAGATTCCGTCACCACAGATGTGCCCTCCGCAAGTGCAAGGGTAACTGACATCTGGGGCTGCATGTCTGTAGGGAATCCGGGATATGGCAGCGTCTTTACATCAGTAGGATGCTGTACCTCTGCACCGATGACACGTACTGCCTCATCGTACTCATAAACAGTATTTCCCATTTCAATAAGCTTTGCTGAAATTGATTCCAGATGCTTGGGAATAACATTCTTGATAAGTACATCGCCTCTGGTTGCTGCTGCCGCACACATAAAGGTACCGGCTTCTATCTGGTCAGGAATAACCGCATAGGTGGTTCCGTGAAGTCTCTTTACACCCTTGATACGGATAGTATCCGTACCTGCGCCCCTGATATTGGCTCCCATGGAATTCAAGAAGTTTGCAACATCAACTATATGGGGCTCCTTGGCAACATTCTCAATGATAGTTCTGCCTTCGGCAAGAGCCGCTGCAAGCATGATATTGATGGTAGCTCCTACAGACACAACATCCAGATAAATATGTGATGCCTTTAGTCCGTTCGGTGCATCCGCCTGAACACATCCGTTCTTGATCTCAACATTGGTTCCCAGAGCCCTGAAGCCCTTGATATGCTGATCGATAGGTCTCGAACCTATGGCACAGCCTCCCGGAAGAGGAACTATGGCCTTGTGATATTTTCCAAGCAATGAACCTATAAAATAGTAAGACGCTCTGATCTTACGTATATATTCATCATCTATGGAAACATCCTGTACCTCTGAAGCATTGATAAGAGCCGTATGCCGGTCTATTCGTTTAACTGTGGCGCCTACTTCCTTCAGTGCCTCCAGCATAACGTTAATATCTCTTACGTCCGGCAGGTTCTCTATCGTAACATCTTCATCTGTTAAAAGCGCTCCGGCAATGATACCTAATGCGGCATTCTTTGCCCCGCCTATCACGACTTCTCCGTGAAGGGGTTTTCCGCCTTTCATGATAAACTGTTCCATATATCTCCTTAAGTCAGTAGTATAATCAGCAAAAGAGTATACTAAACCTTTATATCAATAATCCCTAGAATTATAAATGAAAGCTTCCTTTTTTGCAACCTACATTAAAATTAAGAAAAAATACTAAGAATCATTCCCGACACTTTTTCAGTGATTGCCTGAACATTGTTTAAAAAGATTATATCATTTATTCCATGGCCGGTGATAAAGTCGGAAAGATTGCCTTTATAATATCTGTAATCCACCACGTAGACATTTTCATAATGATCCACAAGGAAGGGGACAAAGGCATTGCCATAGGATTCCTTCACCAGAACACAGCTTGAACCATCTGTTATATGTGGATTTGTAATCTGTGTAAAGGGGTTATCCCCATTGATGAAGCAATTATACTTTCTTCCGGCGTTGGCTTCTGTCACATCATTTACGACCTTGCTGCTCTTCACCTCACCGGTCTCAACTGTAATTATAGCATCATTTGTGCCTAAAGGTATCCAGGCTTCCACATGGTCCGGATTGGCCTTCAATTGTTCTGATCTGTTTGTTGCAAAATAGAAGGTTCCGTAGAAGCCCTGATAATCCACATAAGGAAACTCACTCAGTTCATGAGGCTCAATGCCTTTTTCCTTACAAAAATCTCTGTAAGCATAGTACGCACCCAGGGCAGTCCAGTGATGATCAGTGTTGAAATAGATATACTCATCCTTGTGAGCCACCATGGTATCAAACACCGAAATCCTGTGTATGGCAGGATCCATAAGGCTATAGATGTAGTTAAAGGCATCCGGCATGTTTCCGGATCCAAGCTCCTCCTGAAGCGAGGGGTCAAGCTCCACTCCAAAGCTGTTGGGAACCAGCATGTCATAGACATTGGCCTCAGGGAACAGGGCTTTAACAGTATTTATAACGGATGCATACTTAACGGACCCGCCCTGATTATAATAAAATATCTCGTAACCCTTATTGTCGTTTACATAGATATTTCCGGCCTGTTCGCCTGCTATCTCCACGTTTTCCTTTGGAGTAGTGTCAACCTTCAGCGTTCCGTCTGCATTGGTTTCTATGAGTTCCTCAAACTCATTGACTGTTTCCGTTGGAGCTCCCCCGGTCTCCTCAGGACTCTCCATAAGTATCACCGGAGCGAGAGATTCCGCGGTTTCCGGTATGGTATCCTCCACCACCGATGCCTTATTGCCGTAATAGGCTTCCCCACCCACTCCGTAATAGTCCTCTATACCGGCTTCCAGGGAGAGAAGCTCCTCTCTGTAGGGAAATGTATCAGAAAACCACTTATTGAGATCAGTGAAGAATTTTCCGTTCATCACAGTGAGCGTCTCTGGAGCAGGTCTTTTGGCAAGAGGTCGTTTTTCCGATTCGGAGTACTCCGGTCTTGAAACCACGATTCCCACAAAAAAGAGTCCCACGAAGGCAGCCATGGCAGTGCCTGACATAAACCTTGCTCCGTAACTTTTATAGACCTTCTTCTTTATTTCGCTGCTGATCTTATTCTTTTTTGATTTTTGTTTAATGTTATCACTCATCTATAAATACTGATTTATGGCCGTAATATCTGACGGTTGATTCAGATATGACCGGCTCCACGGACTAACATCCAATATTTAAAACTGATTATACAAAAACGGCGAATAACTTGCTCCCACCATAGCTAAGATCGATACAAACAAGAATATAAGCATCATAATGGTTCGCATCCCGTAAAACAGGGCTTCCCTCATTACGCGCTCGTTTTTTCTTTTTTTGATACGGTTTTCGAGCCTTGTAACCATACGTTCATGGCTCTCGATATCCTGCTTCTTTACTTCATTAATCTCGCTGTGGCTTTCAGAACTGAATTTTTCAACCAGCTCGTGATCCTTCTCTTCCTGCTCATGAAGCTGTCTTTCATCCTCAAGATTCTGCATTTCCAGCGCCTCTTTATGCTGACTGCTGTGCAGCCTTTTTCTTACTGTCAATGCTATTTTCTTCCATAACGGAGTGCAAAAGCTTACGGCGAGAATCACGAAGTAAACATTACCCCTGAGAGTAAGAACCTCTGATGCTGTGTAGAGGGTTCTTCCGCTTCTTCCGAGCAAAACATTCATAACTTCCCACAGCTTGTGAAAGTCCGTTATCCTGAAAAGCACCCATCCGAAAAAGACTACCGCCAGGGTATAGAGATGTCCCAATGCTCCCGTTATCACACTGAGACCACCGGTTTTTTCCTTTTTGCCCATTTTTTTGAGACAAAGGTTTTCAATCACTATGAAGACAAAGTAATATAATCCCCACAGGATGAAATTCCAGCTGGCTCCATGCCATAACCCCGTAAGAGCCCACACGGCAAGAAGGTTAAGCATCAGTCTTACGAAACCCACCCGGCTTCCGCCAAGGGGGATGTAAACATAATCCCTGAAAAAGCTGCTTAACGAGATATGCCAGCGTCTCCAGAAATCCCTTACAGAGGAAGCTATATAGGGATAGTTAAAATTTTCCTGATAGTCAAGACCCAGGATTTCTCCGAGACCGATAGCCATATCGGAATATGCGGAAAAATCCAGGTACAGCTGCATCATGTAGAACAAAGAACCCATATAGGCCCCGAAAACAGAATAGGATACATTTTCGGTCAAAGGCAGAAATGCATCGCACAGTTTTCCGCAGTGATCAGCGATAAGAGTCTTTTTGGCCAGGCCGATGGTGAATCTCCATATACCGTCTGATATTCCTTCATAGGAAACTTTTCTCTTATCAAACTGTGTACAAAGCTCTCCGTATCTGGAGATAGGTCCCTGGGTAACCTGGTGAAATATCACCGTATACAGAAGCACATGGAAGAAATCTCCCGCTCTGGTCTTCTGATTATAAACATCGGAAACATAACTTATAAGCTTAAAGGTGTAGAAAGACACTCCGAGAGGCATACCGATCCTTAGGATCTCTTCGTCAAGCTTTCCATCAAGTTTATAAGCAAGTACATCCTGTAATATGAATCTTGTGTATTTAAACACCGCAAGGATTATAACCAGAACAACTATACCTGCGATCAGCCAGGTCTTTGCGATCCTTTTATTCTTTTCGATAGATTTCTGGGCCAGAGGACTCATAAATTCCTCATCTCCCTTTTCGTAGTCGGGATTTGAAGCCTTTGCTCTGTCCAGAGCCCCCTGGATCATCCTGCCTGTAAGACACGCGTATGCTGCCAATGCTATGATCAGAACAAGATAATTAAGGCCTCCAAAGGCGTAAAACACAAGGGATGCCAGAAGAAGCCATATATTTTTTTGTTTTATTCCCGGCATAAGGAAATAAATCAAGGTAAACGCCGGAAAGAATATCGTTACGAAAAACAAGCTTGTAAAGCTCATAACTATATTCCTCTCCTTTTAAAACAACAATACTTCCGTGTGTCAGGTGCTGGAAGATTTTTTCCTGTCATGTACCTGAGTCACCGGTTAAGTTCAAAAGATTACTTTCAGACTTCTATGTTCAAAAGATTACTTTCAGACTTCTATTGCCAATTACAATGTTTTCATGTATACTTCAACTTGCTTCGGGGTTGTTTGGGCCCCACGCAATGGGTCCCTCGAACCGTGTCAGGACGGGAACGTAGCAGCACTAAGAGGATCCTCCCATGTGACGTGGATCCACCTACTCAACTCCGGAGCTTTTTATTTGATATAATGCAGCTTTTGCCATATCTCCGATATCGGTATAAGCTGCCTCTTTTTTATTCTGTCCACGCAGCTCTCAGGAATCCAAAAGAATCCGTGAGGATTTTTTCATCCTATCCTGTAAACCCTTTTTGCATTTTCCGTGGTGATCCGTATAACCTCATCAGCGGTCATATTCTTAAGTTCCGCGATCTTATCCGCCACATATACAAGATTTCTCGGATCATTTCTGGTACCCCTTAAAGGCACTGGTGCCATGTAAGGACAATCCGTCTCCAAAACGATATTCTCAATCGGAATATTTTCCACAACTTCCTTTATCTTTCTGGAGTTTTTAAAGGTCACAACGCCGCCTATTCCCACACACATCCCAAGCTTCACATAAAGCTTTGCCATTTCAAGGGAATAACCGAAACAGTGGATTATCCCACCGTTTTCATATCCACCTTCTGAAACGATCATATCGTAGGTGTCCTTCGCAGCATCTCTGGAATGAACATTTATGGGCATTTTAAGCTCTCTTGCAAGCCTTAGCATCTTTACAAAGGTCTCCCTCTGAATCTCAGGCTCCGGATCTGCGCTCTCAAGCTCCTCCGGTGTGGCCTCTTTTCCGGCCTTCAAAGCTCTCTCGGCGATGCCATCCCTGGTGTAATGATAGTCTAGACCAATTTCACCGATGGCAACTATCTTTCCATGTCCGGAATCTCCCTGAACATCCGAGACTCCTACTCTGTCTTCTTCGACCATTTTCTTTAATTGTATAATGTCTTCCTCACGGCATCTGTCACTGTGATCCGGGTGAAAGCCAACCGCCGCATAAACATTGGCATATCTTCCTGCCAGTTCCACCGCCTTAATACTTGATGGCATGTCAAAGCCTATCTCTGTGAAATACCCTATTCCGGAACTCACGAGATTCTCAATAACCGGGCTTCTGTCTTCCTCAAAGCTCTCATCATTCATATGAGCATGGGAATCAAAAATCATAACATCTTTTATCATATATTAACCATTGCTCCGATATAGATCATTGCATAAAAAGCTGTCAGCATAAGTGGATAGTAAATATAGTAGAACCACTTAAAACTAAACCTTCCTCTTTCTCCGTTATAGAGCATTATGGGAATAAAGCTCAATACCGGAAGGAACCGGGACGATATGCTTCCAACAGCAATAGCTGCGGCACCGCCGAGCATCTGGAATACCTTTTCTCTGTTAAAGTTGTACATAAGAGCGATACTCAGGACTCCGTACCATCCAAACTGAAAGCGCGCAATATATGCGATTCCGCATCCTACGGCCACAGCCAGCCATTTCTGAAGGGGCTGCTTCCACCATTTTTTCATAAAATACATTACCAGCAGGCCTGCCGCCAGTGTAAACACCGGATTCTGATGATTTAAATTTATGGTTTCGTTAAAAAATGCCAGGTCGTAGGGAACCTCTGATATGAGCGCAATGATAAAAACTCTGATGAAATAATTCCGGAAACCGGAAGTGTGTATAAAACCTTCGACTAAGAGAAATGCGAAAACAGGAAAACTGAAATGACGGAATATTACCAAAAAATCATACAATCTGAGCCACATGGCTCCTTCTTCGGTGGCGATGGCCATCTGATAGTACTCATCAACAAAGCCGTAAAGTTTTCCGTTATGGATAATGATGACCGCAAAATAATATGCGGTCATCATTAAAGCAGCAAAAAACTTCAGTGTCCCACCCGAAATACCAATATTCTTTTTTGTACTCTTGAGTACACTATGATGTGTTGCCATAATCCTTATATTTTTCTATCAGCAAATGATAGAGCCCGATGGCATCTTGCTCATCGGTGTCATAAGAGCGATATTCTCGTCATCATCCTCTGCCGCAATGATCATGCCCTGTGATTCCTCACCTGCGATCATACGTGGAGCAAGGTTTGCAACGATCATAACACGCTTTCCAACCAGATCCTCCGGCTTATAAGCCTTCTTGATACCGCTTAAGATGGTGCGTGTCTCGGATCCCACCTGAACCCTGAACTTGAGAAGCTTCTTTGACTTCTTTACTTCCTCTGCATGAAGGATCTTTCCTACCCGGAACTCGATCTTTGCAAAGTCATCGTAGGTTATCTCTGCCTTCTTTTCAGGATCTGATACCTTTGTATCAGGAGCACAGTCACCATTCTCATCGATGGTTTCAGGCATTCCGTCTCCCTCCTCTGCTTCTTCTGAAGAAGTCTTCTCTGCCTTTTCTTCCTGAACACCTGCTGCAGCCATCTGCTCAGCTTCGATCTTCTCAACCTCCAGCATAACATCCTCTTCCTTCTTACGCTCAAAGAGTGTTGCAGGCTCTGCTGTCACCTTTGTTCCCGACTTGAAGAGTCCCCACTTATCCATATCGGAAAGAGCACGCTTTTCAGCATTGATCTCCTTAAGGATGGACTCGGCTGTCTCAGGCATAAAGCTTTCGAGAACAGAAGCTCCGATGTTGATAGCCTCTGTAAGGTTATACATAACTGTCTTAAGTCTGTCAGCCTTCTCAGGATCCTTTGAAAGTACCCATGGCTCAGTCTCATCGATATACTTGTTTGATCTTCTGAAGATATCGAAAACAGCTGTAAGTGCATCTGCAACTCTAAGCTGATCCATCTTCTCTGTTGCAGTCTTAACCGCATTAAGAATAGTAGTCTTCAGATCCTCATCAACAGGCTCTTTAGCGCCCTTATCCTCTACCACACCATCAAAGTACTTATTGCTCATGGAGATGGTTCTCTTAACGAGGTTTCCGAGGATATTGGCAAGCATTGAATTATAACGCTCTACCATAAGCTCCCAGGAGATGACACCATCGTTCTCGAAAGGCATCTCATGGATAACGAAGAATCTTACGGCATCAACACCGAAAAGCTTTGCCAGATCATCAGCGTAGATAACATTACCACGGGACTTTGACATCTTGATGCCTTCCTGTGACTTTCCTGCCGCTGTAAGAAGCCATGGATGTCCGAATACCTGCTTTGGAAGAGGTATGTCAAGGCTCATAAGGAAGATCGGCCAGTAAAGTGTATGGAAACGGATGATATCCTTTCCGATAAGGTGAAGGTCGCAGGGCCAGAACCTGTTAAAAAGCTCCTCGTGATTTCCGTCAACATCGTAGCCAAGACCGGTAATATAGTTTGTAAGGGCGTCAAGCCATACGTAAACAACGTGCTTTGGATCGAAATCCACAGGGATTCCCCACTTGAAGGAGGTTCTGGATACACAAAGATCCTGAAGACCCGGCTTAAGGAAGTTGTTTACCATCTCATTCTTACGGGAAACCGGCTGGATGAACTCGGGATGCTCCTCGATATGCTTCATGAGACGGTCTCTGTACTTGCTCATCTTGAAGAAGTAAGCTTCCTCTCTTGCCTTCTCAACATCTCTTCCGCAATCGGGACATTTTCCGTCCACAAGCTGTGAATCTGTCCAGAAGGACTCACAGGGTGTACAGTACCAGCCTTCATACTCAGACTTATAGATGTCACCCTTGTCATACATCTTCCTGAACATCTTCTGAACCTGTTTCTCATGGTACTCGTCTGTTGTTCTGATGAACTTGTCATAAGAAGTGTTCATAAGATCCCAAATGGTCTTAATTTCTCCGGCAGTCTTATCCACATACTGCTTTGGTGTTACACCTGCTGCCTCTGCCTTTAACTCTATTTTCTGGCCATGCTCATCGGTTCCGGTCTGGAATCTTACGTCATAACCCTGAAATCTCTTGAAACGTGCGATAGCATCCGCAAGCACGATCTCATAAGTATTTCCGATGTGCGGCTTTCCGGAAGCATAAGCTATCGCTGTAGTGATATAGTACGGTTTCTTTTCCATGTTTCACTCTTTCCGGTTACCCGAATGAAAGGTAACCTGATTTATTTTATATTTGCTTATTTACCCGAAAAACATTGAAAAATCAACATTTTTCGGTAATTTAACTTAACTACTATAAGATATGAACTCTTAAAAAGCAAGTTTACCGCCGTTTTTAGGCTCCAAGGAATATTTTCCTCAGGTTTTCCACCTCTTTTATAACCTTGCTGTCAACAAGATTCTGATAAGCATAAATTCCGAAGCCGGATACTTTTCCTGTTCCCAGGGCTGCAAGAACTTCTCTTGCCAGGATGTCATTGTATCTCAGCCACTCAGGGATATCATTTCCGTCCCAGCTGTCGGTATTGCACTTATAGAGGGCAAGTCCCACGTAAAGCTTCACCTTGCTGTTATTCTTTTCCATGAGGTTTATCCAGTCATTGAGACATACCTCATAAGCTGCATCGGATATTGCCCCGCTTCCGGTCTTCTGCTCAAAGCCGAAGTATATCTGGGGTAATATATAGTCCACGTACTTATCGGATGAAAGCCACTCATCTATATCCACGAAGTAGCTTCTGTTACTCTTAAGGTATTTAAGCTGTGCCACAGGACTCACACCGAATACAGCACCCGGTTTCATTTCATGAACCTTTGCGTAAACGGCTTCGATAAGGGCGGAGACATTATCCCTTCTCCACTCCGCTATAGGCAGGGTGCTTCCTGATTCAACATACTCCTGATAATCGAAATTTGTGTCAGCTCCGGTTCCGAGTCCCGGATAGAAATAATCATCAAACTGAACTCCGTCCACCTCGTATTTTGTCATAACTTCCTGCACTGCGGAAACGATGAGGTCACGTACCTCTTTCTTGGAAGGGTTCAGATAGTAGCTTCCGTCAAACAGGAGAACATTTCTGTTGGTTTCCGGATTGTTATACCACCTTTTGGAAATGGAATCCTCTTTTTCCTCTTCCCATTTTTTCATGGAGCCGGTGACTCTGTAGGGATTAAGCCAGGCATGGAACTGGATCCCGTGTCTGTGGGCGGAATCCACCATGTATCCCAATGCATCAAATTTATCCGGGTTTGCAGGCAGGAACTTTGAAACCGGAAAAATATCCGATTTATAGTAGGCATCCGTATGACTGTGAACATGACAGAAAATTGCATTCATGCCGTTTGCGGCTATGGTTTCCATCACCTTGTCTGCCTCTTTTTTAAAGGCCGCCTCCTCCGATGGCATTTCCGACCAGTTGATATAGGAGAACCATACTCCACGAAGTCCGTTTGTCGCATTTGCCAATGCTTCCACTCCGGCTGCCCTTGAATTTATGACGCCGCACATACATATGCAAATGACAAGTGTCATTAAAAATCCTGCAAACTGCTTATACGCCATGATTCCGGATTTGTTTTCAAATTTCATTTTCTGTCCTCTCCCTTCGTCTTTCCATATATTCGTCTATTCTACCACATCCTCCCTAAAACAATCCACCGGGAACGGTTCTCGCCGGCAGGGACAGTTCTCGCCGATAGGGACGGTTCTCGCCGGTGAGAATCTTCCCCGACGGATACAAGCATAACTCCCGCATGACGTCCTTATGACGAAAAAAAGAGGTCTCCCCAAAGGAAGACCTCTCGTCATATGATTTTATTTTACTCTATTACAACTTCGCACTCTGAAAGCTCATAGTTCAGTGCAAATGTATCCGCAACAGCCTGCTTTGCTGTTTCCTCATCAAAATTCTCGCCTGCTGCAAAATCGCTGAGTACAAGCTTACCCTTCTTGATTGTCATAGTCTGCTGATCTGCCGTAGCTCCGGGACCTGCAGGCTGTGTCTCTCCTGTTTCCTCTGTTTCGAAGCTTACGAGATTTGTAGACGCTCCTACGGTTCCAAGCTCGATAAGCTTATCAAGAAGAGCCTGCTCTGTGAGCTCGTCAACTGAATCCATAACCTGAGACATACTTCCGTTAACGATGGCATAAACAACAACTGTATCTACAACAGGAGCGTTGGGATCCGGCTGCTTTGAAAGAGGCAGTCCGTTATCAGGGTTTGTCTCCTCTTCCGTAGATTCGGTTATACTACTACCGTCTGGTGCTGTTTCTCCTGTCTTTTCCTTAGCAGTATCATCATTTCTTGATTTTGACTTACTGCTGCCGCAGCCTGCAACTGAAAGTACTGTTATTGCAAGTAAAAGCATCGCAATAAATTTCTTCATGATCTATCTCCTCAAAAACTCTTATACTCTATTTTTATTTATATATAAAATGAAAGACTCTCACGAGCCTCTCGAAAATACAGAGTGTAATATAACAGAGCCAAACTATAATTGCAAGCATAGTGCGTAAATCTTAATCTTTACGCAAAAAAATCCTAGTTAATGTGCTATGATGGGCTTATGAGGCATGACAGAAATACAAAATCTCATGCCATGCTGATAAAAAATACTGAATATATCGGAGAAAACACCATGCCGGGAACCTTATACATATGCGCAACACCCATAGGAAATCTTGATGACATCACTTACAGAGTCATCAACTGTCTTAAGTCGGTTGACATCATTGCGGCCGAGGACACAAGAAATTCCATAAAGCTTTTAAATCATTTCGACATCCATACTCCCATGACCGCTTACCACGAATTCAATAAATTCGATAAAGCAAAAGCTCTGGTCTCGGACATGCTGAACGGCAAAAACATTGCCATCATAACAGATGCGGGTACCCCCTGTATTTCAGACCCCGGAGAAGAGCTTGTGAGACAGGCGGCGGAAGCCGGGATTCAGATCACTTCCCTTCCGGGACCTGCTGCAGCCATCACCGCTCTCACCATCTCTGCCCTTCCCACCAGAAGATTTGCATTTGAAGCATTTCTGCCTACGGAAAAGGCCGATAAGAAGGAGCGTGCCAGGATACTGTCGGAGCTTAAGACTGAGACCCGCACCATGATCCTTTATGAGGCACCCCATAAGCTAAAGGCGACTCTTAAGGATCTTTCCGATACTTTAGGCGGAGACCGCCGCATCTCCCTTTGCCGTGAACTTACGAAGAAGCACGAGGAAGCGATCCGTACAACTCTTTCCGAAGCCATAGCAAAATACGAGGCCGAGGAACCCCGGGGTGAGTATGTCCTTGTTATAGACGGAAGAAATCCTGAGGATATAGTCGCAGAATCCGAGGCCAGATGGAACGAAATTCCTCTGGAGGAGCATATGGATCACTATCTGAAACAAGGGCTTTCCGAGAAGGATGCCATGAAGGCCGTGGCTAAAGACCGCGGCGTTTCAAAGCGCGATATCTATAATGAACTGAAGATTCAGTAACATTTTTCCATTCATCGGAACTGCAATAAATATTTATCCGGGACCTAAAAAAAACCACCCGCTTAACAACGATCCTCATTACGGATCCGGTTAAGCGAACGGTTTTTATTATTGACTATTTTTTGAAGGATTTTAAATACTCCCCGATTCTTACTGTCACTACACCTGCAGCCAGCGAAAGCACGAACACTGTCGGTATACGTATCAGAAGATGCAATATTTCTTTAGGCAAAGTATCGTAACCGTTTGTAAGGTCAATAAGCCCCAGATTCCAGTCCGGTCCCATTCTGAAAAATAACAAATGGTATATACCGTAATGGAAAAGATATATGAAGAAAGTATACTTTCCTGCCCTTGCCACAGTCTCAACCGGTCTGTTTCCTCTGAAATCAAAGCTAATCACAAATATGATAAAGGCTATGCTCTCAACTGTTGCAAAAGCACAGTTCCAGTAAATGTAAAAATCCTGGGTACTGTTAAGCCTGAAGACCTCCTTCTGAACCAGGAAACGTAGTGCCAATGTCACTGCCACTACAACTGCCGCACCCATCCTTACTTCCTTAAGCCTGCCGGATTTCTTTAACCCCGGCATCATCATAGCCAGCTCTGCCCCCGCCATAAGAAGCATGGCCGGTGTTGTATAAAGCATAAAGGGCGAAATCTGTATGGGTAACAGACTGATAAGACCCGTCATATTGAGATCCATTATTATCTGATTGATAAATATAAAGCTCATTATGAACCATCTGTATTTACGGTACCGGTCATCCTTTGTATATAGAGGTTTTAAAAGCGGGTAAGCCAGAACAAGCTGAAGATAGGTAAATATATACCAGAGGTGACTTGCAAGGCTTTCACGTATGCCTCCGCCCCAGGAAAAAACATCCGTTATGAATCCGCAAAGGTCAATCTCCGGAGTTACGACACATTGTAAAACGCTTTTCTCCCCCCTGATGAATGGTGCAAACAGGTAGGTCAGAAACATTACAGCTATTCCGGGAAGCACTATGCTTTTTAATGAGCGTATCAGTGTCTCTTTAAATCCCTTTTTAAAAAAGAAAAAACCGCTGATCACAAAAAACAGCGTTACTCCGTCCGAAAGCAATAGTCTTATGAAAAGCTTTGTGGAGTCTCCTGTTCCCATGACATCCACATGTGTGCCAATGACTATAAGGCAGGCGATCACTCTCAAAAGATCGATTCCCGGATCCCTTACCTTCTTAACGCCATCAGATCCTGTCATCAATTACCTCCATAATTCATGAGCTAATGTCTCTGTCGTGAAGATCATCACAAACTGTCGACAAGGCTCAAAGCAAACTCCTGATTTAACTTTAAATAAATAATTCCAAAACAAACACTACAGCCGAGCAGGCAATAGCCGTAGGAAACAGTCCTCCTCCCAGCCATGCTGTAACGATACCGACTATAAGAGCACAAAATCCCGCCACAGGCGATTTCGTATCTTCCATTATCGCGGGAAATGTCATGACCGCAAGCGTCACATAGGGCACATAATAAAGAAAAGAGCGTATGGTTATATTCTTTATCTCTTTACGTATAAGTGTCAGCGGAAGCACCCTGATGATAAAAGAAACCGCAAACATGATAAAGATATAAATATAATTAGTGTGCATTTTCTACCTCCACCGCTTCTGCATGTGAAGCATCTGCCCCTGTCTCAAGCTTATCTTCATCCTCTTTTATGGGGAATAAAAATGCTGCTGCACCTGATATCAGTATCGTGAGAATACTTATCCTGGTACCGTTACTTATGGATGATAATCCGGGAAGCTTTGAGAATACAAAACTGGATGCCATTGCAAGGATGATAAGAAAGCGTACAATCCTGTTTTCCTTGGCAGGTGGAATGATTATAGCCAGAAACATACCGTATAAAAGTACCCCCAGGGCACTGACTATATTATCCGGCACAACATTACCAACAATCGCTCCCAGACAGGTTCCCAGTGCCCAAAAACTCAGGGAACTTATGGCGAGGCCGTAATTATAAAAGGGATTAAGCTTACCAGGTACCGTAACCGAGGCTCCAAATATCTCGTCCGTTATCCAGAACCCCACCAGCAGTCTGTGTGGAAGGCTTGTTTCCTCGGGAAGCTTTTGGGAAAGGGATGCCGACATAAGAAGATACCTGATATTAACGACGGCTATCATGGTTGCCATGGTGAGGTATGAAACCTTTGAAGCTATCCCCACAAAGCCTGCATATTCTCCGGCGGAAGCATTGCAGAGAAGACTTGCAAGTGTTGCCTGAAATACAGTAAGTCCTGCGCTGCTTGCAGTAAATCCCAGCGCAAAGGATACGGCAAAATACCCCATCGCTATAGGAATACCGTCCTTTAACCCCTTTAAAAACCAATGCTTGTTGTTATTCATTCTCATCCTCCGGAACCATGCAATATACGGATTATAGCTTTTATTATTAGGAATGTTAACAATTATTCTAATTCCAATTAATTATATCAGAAATATATATTAACTATTCAGTCTGGTGTAGGACGGCAAGAGCGGTCGGGCATCCATTTGAATGCGAGTCGCTTCGTCGGAAAAATCTAAAATCTGACCCCTAAGAGGCACTAGGCCCTCGCCAAAGAAAGAATCCTGACGGATTCTTTTGAACCGCTCAAAGCCGCGCGGCTCCCAAGATTAAAAAACAAATCTTGGGCAGCAATGTCAGAGTTCTCTTTATGACAACTCTGACTTGGCGAGGGAGCTAAGGAAAATGGGACCAAGTGCCTCTAAGGGGTCAGATTTTGATTTTTCTCGACTCAGCTCAACGCATTCAAATGGATACCCGACCGCTCTGGCCTGACTGCTTCTCAATCTAGTAATTCAGGCAAACCCCGTCATCGCCGAATATGTAGGTTTTGCCATTTATTTCACATGTGCCTGTGACCATTACTCCGGTGGAGGATCCGACTTTTGATTCAAGGTAGTATCTTGCGCCGTTCAGCTCAAGCCAGCCGGTATGCATGAAGCTATCCGGATCAAAATAATACCACTGGCCGTTTATCTGCTTCCAGCCCTGATTATAGGCAACACCATCGGCTATGTACTGCCACTTATAACCGGTTCTCTTCCAGGAGGCATTGGCACTTCCGGAACCGATGGTCTTTGGATCTGCGCTGTTATAGGTTCCCCGGCTTCTTATATTTGTTGCAAAGTCTCCTTCAACGGTAGCCTTGTAATCGCTCAGGAACTCCCACTTATCGTCTATCTCGTAATCACTTGTGTCTGCAGTATAACTTCCTGCATAACTCCAGTCGGAAAAGGCGATGTTATAGTACTTTGCATCATTTTTCTTAGGTATGGCACGGACAGTCACTTTAAATGTTCCCATCTGGGCGGAATTCATATAACCTGACACGTCATGATAGGTATCTTTGGTACGGAACTTGGTTGTTACCTTCTTTCCGTTTGTACCCGTATAGCTTACCCTAACCTCATATTCATCCGCAAATGCAGTATCAAAGCCTGTCCAGCTGGCCATGCCCTTCTCATTAATCGCTGCATCCTGATATCCCTGCTCATCGGTTGGAATGGCTCTCACTGCCACACCAAAGCTTCCCTGATAAGCATTGGCAAGAGCAGTACTTATGGAATGATAGGTCTTTTCCGTTGTGGCATGACTGGTCTTTTCATTTCCGTTTTTATCAACATAGGTAATGACTACTTCATATTTCCCTGCATACGGAACCGCACTCCAGCTCACCTGCTTATTTGCTGCATCTATGGCGAGATTCTGTGGAGCCACCAGCTCATAAAGCGGATAAACCAGAAGTCTGCCCGTTGCCTCTGTGTTATCCACAGAAACCATATCAACATAGGTGGATCTGATGCCGGTTCCGGAAATCTTTAAGTCATCATCCAGAGCCCCGGCATCACTTGTTATGGTGACATTGACTGTTGCGGGAATTGTGGGATTGTTGTTTTTGATGCTTGTGGTATCTGCGGCTATCTGCACATCGATATCATCATCCTCAACTTCGTAATCAGGAAAAAAGCATATACCCGCGTCAACTTCATTGACAGAGTCAAGATCCGCATTTATCTCTACATTTTTTATCATGGCCAGGGATGTCACAGGAGTTAAGAGACACACTGCGGTTAAAACACCCATTATCTTTAACTTGGTTTTTTTCATATCCTTCCCTCTCTTATTAAGGATCTCAAACTCATTCAAAATCTGCCTCGAAAAGGATTTTTAAGCTGTATATCAAATCTGATCGAAATCCGACATCAGATTTAAGAACTTTACCTGTTTACCCCTTCTTTCCGAAAACAGAACGGATGGCATTCCACATCTTTAAAAATACAGCTTTTACTCTCTGCATAAGTGTTGTGGCAGGCGCGCTTACTTCACTGTCCAGAGCCTTTGCCTCATCGTCATCCGCAGATATCTCTTCAGATCTGCATACGATGGAAATGGAGGTTGGCTCCTGATTCTTCGTGCTTGTAAGTGAAACCTTGGCAGCATCGGGATCCATATTCAGGAAATTGTTGTCAGCTTCCTCTTCATCAAGCTTATTGTTGATTGTATCCCTAAGCTTCCTTCCGGTTTTCTTCAGATGCTTGGTGCTGTCCACAATGTCTTCTGTGTTGTCCACAGCCTGTCTTCCTATCTCAAGTCCCTCGTCGGCAGCATTACTGAAATCCGGCTCTGCGGAACGGAGAGTGTTGTTTACATTCTGGAGGGCTGACGCTGCATCTGCTGCCGTCTTTTCCATCTCCATTATGACATTCTCGGAATCCTCAAATGTCTTCTGAATGTCTTCGTAATAAGCATTCATGATGCCTACAAGTCCGTCTATATCTCCGATGGTAGTCCTTAAGGTGTTTACTACCCTCGCCGTCTGGAATGCCACTGCCCCGCCGTCATCCAGGATATCATCAAGATCTGATATCACCTTGTTTATGGAATCGATAAGCTCCTCCGCACCCTCGGCGTCAAACAGGTTACCGTTCTCGGTTTCAAGATTTGATATTGCATCTGTAAGATCGTAGAGACTGTCCGCAAGGCTGCTTATTTCGTCATCTGTGGCAACGGTGTCATTAACCAGTTCTTTGGCACTGTTCTTTATTGAAAGGAGGGTGTCCAGGTGCTTTGCATAATCATTGGCTCTGCTATATTGAGCAGCTGCACCGACTTTCATCGCTTGTGCGTAGGCCAAAACCTGATTGAACTCAAGTCCTGCTGCCGCTGCTGCCTTGGCAACTTCCTGATATTCACCGGCTTCAAGCTTACTGCTGTATGCCTTCACAAAAGCGATGTACTTTGCCTTAACTTCATCGGAGTCAGAACTTAATGTATCCGTATTTGCAACTGCCAATATTCCGGCAAGATCCTTCGCAGATATACTCTTCAGCTTGTCCCCAAGCTCTTCGGAGACCGCATTTATAAGGCTCTTTTCGTAGGGCTCTATCGTCTTATCATAATTGTTATAATCATAAGCATTATCAATAGCTGCATCTGTAACTATCTCCGATGCACTTGCCTTGATTCTGTCTCTGTTTGATTTTTTAGTGGCATTTTTCGACGCCTTATTGATATCGCTGACCACATCCTCAAGGCTGTCTATGGCATCTTTTGCGCTGGGTTTAAGCTCCTCAATATCAAGATTTGAAAGATTTGTTCCGCTCATGGAATTTCCAAGCTGCTTCAATCTTGTGTTAAGGGTCTTAAGCTTTGAGCTTGCATCCATCAGATCGCTGTCCAGATAATTCAGATTTGAGTTAATGTCATAGACCATCCACTGTGTGGTCTTGAGATCCTCATTTAATGGCTCCAGCAATACCTGCAGATCTCTGAGATCCTGTATAGCCACATCATTACCGTTAAAGATAACCTGGGCGTTGTTATGAATCTTGTCCTTACCCGACTGGAGGTTTGCAAGCATCTGGTTTGTGAGATCAAGCTGTGACTGAACATTGGTAACACCGTCCAGAACATCATCAAAATCATCCAGCATTGCGTTAGTGTCATCCCTGAAATCATCCTTTATCTTCTTCAGATCCTTGATCTTTGAAAGATCTCCGACGGTTCCGGGACTCATCATAAAAACGGCTCCCACGGTTTCAAATTTCTCGGTGCCCAGGCGAAGAACAAAATGTCCCTCCTGGCCGGGAAGAGCAGCAAACACTATTCCCGAGTATTGCCCAAGAGTAGTGGTCTGGGCCTCGGGAGCATCCACTGAATAGCATTTCTGCACATCCACCGGCACCGCAACCAGAAGCATCATGTTGTTCTTCATATAGACCGATACCTTGTCATTGGGATATGCATCTATATCCATTTCCACAAGTCCCGACTGTCCGCCTATCTTATCGGCATCCACAACAACACCGTTTAGCTTATAGGTTATATCAAAGGTCCATGGCACCTCCACGGATGTCGGATCCAATGTTCCCTCAAAGTAAAACTTTCCTGCATTGAATTTGTTCCAGGTAACGGAACCGTTTTTTAAATCCGGCTTCTGACCATCAGACATATTGGTGATATTTATATATTTTCCGAAGTCTGTATAGCTTTCCGTGCCGTTAAAGTTTATTCCCTTTACAACATTAACCTTATTTACCGAACCATAGTGATCCAGATTCACATACATGGTTTCTTCCACATCTGCATGTGCACCTGCTGCATAGGAGGTCATATTTGCCGAAAATATATTCGTGGACAAACAGCTCAGAATAACAGTACGGGCCATCATCCTCTTAATCATTTTTCTTGTGGAATATTTTACCATTTATCTTCACCCCCTTCACACCGTCTATGAATCTTCTCTGTGACATCTTTTCACGAAGATTCTTTCTGAACTGTCTGATCTTCTCTTTTCTTCTTTCATGTCTTGATTTAAAAGTACCAGTTATAAGCCTGTCTGAAAGCCTGAAAAGGAAAGGCATGAGACTGGTAACAAATATAACGGAAAAAATAGCTCCTCTTCCAACCAGATGCCCTACCTGTCCGATGGCAGGAATGGCAGAGATAATGCTTATGGCATAACCACATACAACAAGAATTAACCCCGAAGTCAGAATTGACGGAAAACTGATTTCTGTCATCCTGACGGAAGCTTCCTTCGTTTCCATTCCTCTGTGTCTGCACTGAATGTAATTCTCCGTCGATGAAATTGCATAATCTATGGTTGATCCAAGCTGTATACAGGACACAACCGCATAGGCGATAAATATCAGCTCATCCCCGGCAAAATACGGGAATGACATATTGAGATAAATCGCCATCATGATAGGTACCATTGCCACAAAAGGCAGAACCACCGACTTAAAGGATATAGCTACTACCAGGAAAATACTGATCATGGCCAGGGCATTGACCAGGTTGTAATCCGGCACAAGGACATTTTCCATATCCTTTGTGGTAGGAGTATTTCCTGTTATATAAGCCTCTTCCGGATAATACTTTTTGATGATCCCGGATATTTCATCACTGCATTTAAATGCAGTGGGAGATTCAGGCTTTGTCTTTATATAGATGAGAAGTCTTGCGTAGCCCTCCTTATGGAAAAGCTCTGTCACAGACTTCGGAAGGAAGCTCTCCGGCGTTCCCTCGGGAAGATATGCCCCCATTCCCATTACTTTTTTTACATAATCGAGCTCATCAAGCTCGTCACACAGCGCCTTCTCTTTTATCCTGTCTGTATCGGGAAAAATAGCCACTATAAGATTGGAACGGCCGAACTCCCTGTCTATCTCCTGTGAATGTTCATACATTGAAGTTCCGGGACCTGCTCCCGTTGCATCAGGACCATACATGAAATTATTCATGCTCTGGGCAAAATATATGGGACCTGCGACTGTCAGTGAAGCCAGAAGTATAAACGGGCTTACCCTGTTTACAAGGACACTGAATTTATGAAAGTCAGGGAAGAAGGATTTATGTTTCATTTTTTCTATCTTATCTGACCAGCTCAGAATCAATGACGGCATAAGGAAGATAACCATCAAAAGCGAACAGATGATTCCCTTTGACATTACTATACCCATGTCCCATCCGATACTGAACCTCATAAATACAAGCACTATGAACCCAAAGAAAGTGGTAAGAGATGAAGCAAGGATAGTGGTAATGGTGCTCATCAGTCCAAGCTTAAGTGCCGATTCCTTATCCATTCCCTTCTCTCTTTCACGCTCGTAGGCATGAAGCAGAAATACGGAGTAGTCCATGGATGTGGCAAGCTGTAATATGTCACAGATATTATTGGTTATGTAGGATATTTCTCCCAAAAAGATATTGGTACCTTTATTTATGGCTATGGCACACCCTATGACCGTAAGGAACAGTACCGGTTCAAACCAGGAAGTGGTTGTGAAAAGCAAAATCAGGAAGAGGAGTACCACCACAATGACCATTATTTCTGCCAATGCAGACTTAACGCTCTCTTCTGTGAACTTGTTGGTGGGAGACATTCCAACAAGATAACCCCTGTCACCTATGATACTCTCTATTTCATCTATTGCCTTATGCGTACGCTTTGACGTATCTCCTTCCTTAAAGGTTATATCCATAACGGCATTTCCGTTTTTATAGTAATCATCGATCTTATCATAATCGATAAATTCAGATGATCCGTATATCTGGGTAGTCATATCACACCATACAACCTGATCAACCCCGTCCACCTTTTCAATCTGATTTTTATACTGCTTGGCCTCATAGATGCTTACATCTTTAAGCATAAGTCTGCCGGTGCCGGGATAACCGAAGATATCCCTCATTTTATTAATGGCACTCTTTGATTCAACTGAATCCGGCAAATACTTTGTCAGATCATAATTAACAGCCACAAAAGGATAACAGCATGCAAAAACAACCACCAGTACCATAATGATATTTCTGATCTTTTTATTATGGTCAACTATGAAATCCGCTAATCCTGCACTCTTGGATATAGTCTGCGGTTTTGTCTGATTTTTGTTATCGGAACTGTTTTTATCTTTTCCCAAAAAGCTCATACTAACTGCCCTGTTTATTCAAACTTAAGTATTTATGTTTATACCTTTGTCCGTCTAATGTTTAAGACCCCTCTTTCTCGAGACGCCCTAGTTTATATCATACCACAATATTGAATATCTGACACATTTCTATTTATTGACACGTGTCGATTTATATGGTAAGTTTATTTTAGAAATAAGTCGACTAATTGGCAATAGTCAATTTATTGATAAGAGTCTGTTTTTGAACAAAATAATATATTTTGTTGATTAACAATTGTTTCAGAGGTTATACAATGTCAAATCCGGAAGCTAATCCCGTATCTGTGGACAGAAGGATACGAAAAACCCAGACTGCATTAAAATCAGCTCTTTCACAATTGATGCACGATAAACGTATAAAAGATATATCTGTAAAAGAACTCACCGAACTTGCAGATGTAAACCGCGGCACCTTTTATCTTCACTATAAGGATGTCTTTGATCTCCTTGAACAATCGGAGAAAGACTTATTGACAGAACTCCATGAAACCATAGGCCGCCTGGATCCCGATGAAGTATCAAAGGACCCAACCTGTATTTTCGAAGGTGTTTATGGTCTTTGCCAAAAGAATGCAGGACTTGTTCACATACTCATCGGAGAAAACGGTGATATCAAGTTTTTAAACCGTCTGAAAGAGCTTGTCCGTGAAAAATGTCTTACCGACTGGTCCTTTATCGTGAAGGACCGTGGCATCAATCATTTCGACAGTTACTATTCATTTGTTGCGGGAGGATGCATAAGTCTGCTTCAGTACTGGTTTTCAAGCGGTATGAATGAAACTCCTCACGAACTTGCGTCAATAACCGGAGAATTACTGAGCGGCGGTTTATCAATGAAATCCAAATGAAAATCACTAAAGACTCAGAGAAATCTCCCCTCTGTCAAAACTGTTTTTCGGCCATAATATCTGATACATAGATTCAGGTCTAACCGGCTATAAAATCATCATTTACGACGATTTCTTATCTTATAGATATTAATCCTACATACAGAGAAAACCCCGGGCCTTCGGCCCGGGGTTTTTCTCTGAACACTAAGTTTTGTTGAGTCTATTTATTTCAGGAGATTTCCACAGTTACACGCTTATGGTCAGGAGGACGTGTCTGTGGAGTACGTCGTCGGTTAGTCTTATCTAACCGACGAACTTAATATATCATCTCAATTCCTACCCGTCAAGTATAAATTAAAAAAAACGGAAAATTTTTTCACCGACTGAACTGTTACCTCCGGAGTTTACCCGGACACATCACCTGTGTGGTGGATATATCGTAAAAAAGACCGGGAATCAATCCCGGTCCTGACTTCTAAAAATTATTTTATTTCTGTGCTTCCTCATATTCACGAAGAATGTCATTAAGATCCGCTGTGAGCATATCACTGTCAAGTCCATGAACCATGCAGGCCTCCTCAAGTGATTCACCTGCTGATGACGGGCAATAAATGCAGCCCATTCCATTCTGCATAAGGAATGGTGCAACCATTTCATTTAACTGAAGAAGCTCTCCGATTTTCATATCCTTTGTTACTGTTACCATAATTACTTATCTCCTTATCGTTTTTATCAAATGTTTCTCAATTTCTGAATGGCATTGGATTCGATTATCACATCATAATGCTCTCTGAAATATGCTTCATAAAGATCATTATCCTTAAGCTTACTGCCAAACTCATTAAGCAAATTGGAAGCCCTGTTTATAGCTCCGATTTCTTTTTCTTCTGCATGTAAAACAAGATAGAACTTGCCTTCCTTGTTATCTTTATACAGTGTATTCTCACCTATATAAAGATCAGCTACAGCTTCAGCTGCCCTTATAACTCTGTCAAGTGAACTGAAAACATAAATTCTTACAGCATCCAAAGACTGTTCATCAGATTTAACTGAATCACTGCCGGCATCTTTTCCTGTTGCAAGATCCTCTGAACCGAGGAGTTCCGGTCCCTTGCTGCCTGCCTGACCATGAAGTCCGTTTTCCTTGATCTCCTTTATAAGATCCTGAGCACCCTCGAGAATCTCACTTGCGAGCTGAGATATCCATCCGCTTTGGGATGAGCTTGCCTGTGAGAATTTTGAAAAACGTGTATCCAGCTCTTCCGGATCATCAACCTTAGATATTACAAGCTGTATGGAACCGCCCTGTAAAGGCACCGCTTCTATCATCAAAGGTCCGTTATCAGCCGAAAATCCAACCTCATTCTGAGCTTTCTGCATCATTTCCGTGAACAGACGCTTTGCAGCATCCGAACCGTAGGTCATGTCACGCAGATTTATGTTTCGTGAACTAAGATCCAAACTAGTTAATGTACACCTGATGGAGTTGTCATCTATTCTTTCTATCTTCATAATGGCTCCTCCTTTTTAACATCTTCTGATAATATATTACAGCAAAACAAAAATCAAACCTATGGATACGAATTTATAAAAGTTTAATTTATGCGTGCTTTATGAGAACATATCCATCTACTCATACTATCGGCATTTTATCATCCTTGATAACCGTTATCTCTGCCCGAATGATCCTGATTGACAAATCTTGTATACTGTGGCTGCCATAACAGGGTTACCGTGCCTATAGGACCGTTTCTCTGCTTTGCTATGATAACTTCCGCCTCATTGGGATGCTCTGTGTCCTTATTGTAGTAATCATCTCTGTAAAGGAACATTACTATATCTGCATCCTGCTCTATGGCTCCTGACTCTCTGAGATCGGAAAGCATAGGTCTGTGATCCGGTCTTTGCTCGCAGGCACGTGACAACTGTGATAATGCCAAAACCGGACACTGCATCTCTCTGGCTATGGCTTTAAGGGATCTCGATATTTCCGAAATCTCCTGCTGACGGCTGTCACTTCCTTTTCCGGATCCCGACATAAGCTGAAGGTAATCGATAACTATCAGCTCCAGCCCCTTCTCCAGCTTTACCTTTCGACACTTGGAACGTAATTCGGTAACGGTAATACCCGGTGTGTCATCAATTATGATATTGGCATCGGAAACCTTATCAACAGCATTGATAAGTTCTCCCCAGTCCTCATCAGTCAGTGAGCCCTTTCTAAGCTTGTCCGCATCTACCAGAGACTCCATGGAAAGCATACGGTTTACCAACTGCTCTCTGGACATCTCGAGTGAAAAAATCATACAAGGCTTATGCTGACGAACACCAACCGTATCAAGAATATTTAATACGAAAGCGGTCTTTCCCATTGAAGGTCTGGCTGCCACAAGTATGAGATCAGATTTCTGAAGACCGGCAGTTTTATAGTCAAGATCATAAAATCCTGTGGATATACCTGTAACCTGTCCTCCGTTTTTAGCTGCAGCCTGAATGTTTTCAAGCACCTTCAGGGCAACCGATGCGATGGACTCTGAGTCTCCGGTATTTCTGGTCTCGAGAAGCTTAAATATCCTCTGCTCTGTCTGACTCAGAATATCGTCAACTTCATCCTCCCCTGCATAACACATATTGGCAATCTCTTCATTAACCTTTATGAGTCTTCGAAGGATGGACTTCTCCTTAACGATGTTGCAGTAGGATCTGACATTGGCACTGGTGGGCACAGTCATAACGATATCTCTGATAACGGAGATATCATAGACCTCAGCAGGGACATTATTGGTTTTTAGTTTTTCGGATAATGTTACGATGTCTACCGGCTGATCATGATTGTACAGATCCTGCATTGCATCAAACATCAAACTATACTGCTTCTGATAAAAATCATCCGGTATAAGGATTTCGGCTGCAGTAGAAACTGCCTCCTTATCTCTGAGCATTGCACCTATTACGCTCTGCTCCGCCTCCTGACTGTGGGGAACGACCCTCATCAGAACATTATCTTTTATCTCTGCCATTTTCTTTTCCTTATAAGACTTAGATTATGCGCCTACCACTGAAACATGAAGTAAAGCAGTCACATCCTTGTGAAGTCTGACATTTACATCATAGCCTCCAAGGTTTTTCATAGGAACATCAACTGAGAATTTCTTCTTGTCCACATCTATGCCTGCCTGAGCCTTAAGTGCCTCCTGGACTTCCTTTGTGGAAACAGATCCGAAGGTTCTTCCGTCACTTCCGGTCTTAACCTTTAAAGTAAGCTTCACCTGTTCGATCTTCTCCTTCAGGGCCTGAGCCTCCTCAAGCTTCTCCTGAGCGATCTTTTCCTCATTCTGTTTCTGTAACTTTAATGTATTCAGATTTTTATTATCCGCTATAACACCTGTTTTTGACGGGATAATGAAGTTTCTTCCGTAACCCTCGGATACCTCAACAATATCTCCCTTTTTACCAAGCGCTTTTACATCTTTTAATAAAATAACCTTCATTATGAAACTTCTCCTTCCTTTATCATCTGATCAATAGCATCTTTAATTGACGCTACTGCTTCAGATACTGTACCCTCTTTGAACTGCACTCCGGCGATGGTGCGATGACCGCCTCCTCCAAGCTTTTCCATGAGAACCTGAACATTCATTTCGTCTATGGAACGTGCAGAGACATATATTATATCATTATAAAGCGTAAGCACAATGCTCGCCTTTATGCCTCTTATGTTCAAAAGCTCATTGGCAGTTTGAGCACATACTACAGTGGGGCTTTCCAGCCCTTTGGAATCTATGGTGCTGAAAGCATAGGAATTTCTATAGATCTCAGCATTGGAAATAGCTGCAGCTTTGGCCTGGTAGTCCGTAAAGTTCTCTCTGAAAACTTTTCGTATCCTCGTGATATCCGCTCCGCATCTTCTAAGATAAGCTGCTGCCTCAAAAGTACGTACACCGGTCTGGTTCGTGAATTCCTGAGTATCGATAACAATACCACCGTACATGGCATCGGCTTCGGGACCTTTTACCTTTATACCTCCTCCTATGTACTGCATCATCTCAGCTATCATCTCACAGGCACTTGAAGCATAGGGCTCACAATAACTCAGTACTGCACCCTGAACAGATTCACTGCCCTGACGATGGTGATCAAATACTACGATGGTCTTACATACTTTCAAAAGCTCCGGTTCATCAATAATTGATGGTCTGTTACAGTCAACCACCACAAGAACCGTATTGTTATCCACCATCTGGACAGCCTGAGGACCTGTGATAAACATATCCTCAGGATAATCATCACTTTGCAGGAATCTTTCCTTCAGGGGAAGGATTGTAGAAGTAATAGTGTTTTCAACAATATAAGCTCTCTTCCCCAAAGTAGTAGCCATGCGGAATACACCCACAGACGCACCGAGACAGTCAACATCGCTGTTTGCATGCCCCATGATGATAACCTTATCCCTGGCCTCCAAAAGCTCCTGGAATGCCTGAGCCTTCACACGGGCCTTTACTCTGGTGGTCTTCTCCTGTGTCTGGGCCTTACCACCGAAGTAGGTAATGTTTTCATTGGACTTGACCACAGCCTGATCGCCTCCGCGGCCGAGGGCCATATCCATGGAGGTTCTTGCAAACTCATAGTTCTGAACATAGGATTCGGCACCGTACCCAAGTCCTATACTTAAGGTGATGGCAAGTTCATTTCCGATATTTACCTGCTTAACCTCTTCCAGAATAGAGAATCTGTCATCCAGCATTTTGGATAAGAACTGCTCTTTCATAATGAAGAAGTACTTATCCTTTTCTATCTTTCTTATGAGTCCGCTGACTGTAGAAATATAACGGTTTATCTTTCTGTCGATAAGTGCGGTAAGAAGAGACCTTTTAACATCCTCTGTCTGCTCCAGAACTTCCTCATAGTTATCTATATATATAAGTCCTATAACGATATGTTCCCTGTCCAGAGCAAACCTAAGCTGTGTTTCCTCAGTCTCATCTCTGAGATAGACAGCAATAGTCTTCATCTCAGGATTGTATAATGAAGGCATACTTCCATCTTCTGTCGTAACCTTCGTTCTGATAAGATCCACAAGATACTTTCTGCCCTGATAGTCCGAGTGCAGCTCCAGTGTGACATCATCTTCGAGAAACATATCCTCATGAATATTGGGAAACATCTGCATGATATTCCCTGCTGCAGCTTTGTCATCTCCGACTATTTCCTCAAAGCGCCTGTTGCCCCAAAGGACATATCCCTTTTCGTCAACCATACAGTAAGGTGTGGGCATCTCGTTAAACAATTCCGAATGAATCGCACTTGCACCCATGGCATAAGCCTGTAATGCAGCATGAAGCCTTGTCTTGCTGGTAATGTATACATACAGGGCAAGAGCTATATATATCAGGATAAAAGGTGCCAGTATCAAAGCCGCATGCGGTTCAAGAAAGGCCAGTATAAGGTTGGCAGCCACAAGAATCATCGCCAGGATAAAAGGCCATGAAAAATATTGTTCTATTATAAATTGTGGATTTTTCATCTTCATTTTTTATCTCCCAAAAAGCTAACGCTTTGGGAAGTATTATATCATAATCATTTTGATATGAAAATAAGACCGTCATGCAGGCATATGCCTGCACAACGGTCTTATGTAATCGCTCTTTAAAATCAGAGATACCCGATTCAAACCGGTATAACTGCTGATTAGTCTACCTGATATGGAAGAAGTGCTACGTGTCTTGCTCTCTTAACTGCAAGTGTGATAGCTCTCTGGTGAGTTGCACATGTTCCTGTAATTCTTCTTGGAAGAATCTTACCTCTCTCAGAGATATACTTTCTTAATGTAGCTACATCCTTATAATCAATAGGCTTTGCTTTCTCGCTGCAGAATACGCAAACTTTTCTTCTGCTGCGGAAACCGCCGGCTCTTCTTGGTCTTGAGCCGCTTCTATCTGACTTCTGAAATGCCATGGTTAATCCTCCTTGTATAATACCACAAGGGTTTCCCTACGATCAATTAAATGGGAGTCCCTCGTCCTCTACCCCATCAGGTATATTCATAAAACCATCACCGATTGAGCTCATGTCCTGCTGTGAAGACATCTGGTTTCCGGAACCAAAGCTCCTTCCACCTGAAAAGCTTCCACCATTGCCGGCTGAAGCATTCTTGCTCTCTGCAAATTCCTGATTCTCTACAACGATATCTGTTGTATAAACCTTCTGGCCATCCTTATTAGTATAGCTTCCGGTCTGGATTCTTCCCTCAACAGCAATCTTGGTTCCCTGATGTAAATACTTCTCTGCAAATTCTGCAGATTTACCGAACGCAACGCAACCGATAAAATCAGCTGTCTGCTGGTCCTGGGCACCACCTTCATTTCTTCTTACGCGACGATCTACTGCTAAAGTATATCTCGCAATCGCCATAGAGTTTTCACCCTGTGAATATCTCACATCAGGATCTCTGGTTAATCTACCCATTAGGATAACTTTGTTCATTTTTGTTCTCGCTTTCCGCTTGCTTACTCAGCTTTCTCTTCTGCAGCAGCTTCTGGAGCTACAGCCTCTGTCTCAGCTTCAGGCTTAACAACAAGATATCTGATAACTGGTTCCATAATGCGAAGACGACTCTCAAGCTCATTTGGAGTTGTAGAATCACCTGTAAATGGAATGAAATAGTAGAAGCCTTCCTTCATATGCTGAATTTCATATGCAAGTCTCTTCTTGCCCCACTCCTGGATGTTCTCTCCAACAGTGCCACCGAAACGGGTGATATATCCCTTAATCTTTTCGAGAGCAGCTGTTCTCTCCTCATCTTCGAGCTTCGCACTCAGAACAACACATAACTCATATTTGTTCATCTGCTTTTACCTCCTTTTGGTCTCTGGCTTCCGTACCACACGGAAACAAGGATTTTTATAGATACGGTTATGTATCGTAACAAAAAAGTTCTTAGTTTGCAAGCTTTTTTATTTAAATTTTTGTTTTTACTGTTACTTATTGATTTCTGCTTTTTTTAATTTTTTGACCATGGAGTTAACTTTGGATCTTGGCAGCATCAAAATATGTCCGCATCCGGTGCATTTTATACGGATGTCAGCCCCAACTCTCATAATCTCCCATTCACAGGATCCGCAGGGATGCTGTTTTTTCACTGTTATGATATCACCTGTCTCAAGATTATCCATCGTTCTCCCCTTTTTATCTGATTCTCAACTATAATAACCGAATCAGGTATGAAAATCCATATGGCTCCTGATTAATCCATGCCATCTTCTTTTATTTCGCTGGCTGTACTTATAAATACCCCGGATATTCTGTCCAGTGTACTCTCAGTTGCCATATAAGCGGATTCAGGTATCTCTTCATTATTATCTGTATCATTATCTTTAACCATGGCATTTTCTTCCTTAATATCTGAATACAGTTTTAAATTCCCGATACCGATGTTTACCTCTTCAGGCTCCGAAACAAACCCGGAACTTCCGTCAGGACTTGTGGATACCGTATATATAATGCTTCCGTTTATACTTATTGATCCTTCCGGAGTTTCCTGAAGCCCGGGAAAACTTATCCTGTAAAAGATTTCCCTTGTTTCCATACTTCCTAAAACAGCATCCGAACTTATTGTTTCCAATTCCTGTTCATCCTCTGCTTTTTCGATCATTATATCTTCAGAATCAAATCGGTCATTTATCTCATAAGTTATATTCTCTGACAGATATACGGGTACAGATCCGGTATTCTCAACCTTAACCGAAAAATCGATTTCACTGTCATTACTGATTTCTTCAGGTAAGTTGTAAAAAACAGGTTCCGATACTTTTAATCCAATGCTGGCAGAACTTACTCTTATATCCTTCTGCTTTTTATCTACATATACCGCACCTGTACCGCCTGTCATCATGAGAAATATTGTAAGGATCAATAGAGTATTACCAATACTCCGTTTCATAATTACAATAATTCACTATCCTCGTTTGCCCAGGCTACATCCTTGATGAACTCCCAGCTGAGATCATCTTCAATATTCTTAGTCTGTATTCCGTATACTTCGGCAATGACTTCACAGGTACTGTCCATAAATCTTGATCCTGCATTTAATCCAAGCATCAGCTTCAGATCCACTGTACTTGTATTGTCTGAGTTTGCCTCCAGTACACCGTTATTTACCACAAATTTTGCAACCTTATTGTTATTTGTTAAGGATATAAACTTAATGTCATTTTCCTTGATCTCTTCAATGGAAATATCATCAACAAAGTCTTTTCCGTAAAACTTCGGATCCACCTGTCTGTCTTCATCCGTCATGCTTCCTTCCAGATCCTGTATAAACCATTCAACCGTATCGGACATCGGCACTGAGGAAATAAGTGTGATTTCCGTGAATACCATTACATCTGCTTCTCCGGTATTGGAAACCGTATAGCTCAGTTCTTTACAGTCCCCCGGCAGCATATCGCATACCCTCTCATCAGTGAATTTTGATGCATCCACCGATATACCGAGATTAGCCGCTGTTGCGACAACATCGATACATTTTGTGTCTGTAAAATATGCATATGCACCGGTTAATGCTGACATAATTGCAATTATCCCGGCTGCTGCTGCAATTCTCTTCTTTTTCATATTAGTTATTAACTCCTTTTTACCGATAATAATATTTTTGAAACTGATATCCGCTGTTCTTATTATGCAATCAAGATAACTCCGCTTTAGGCAGGTAGCCTGAATTCTTTTTTTGATCAGCTTTTATCAGAATCAGAACAGTATAAATTTCACTGTCCCAATGATATCTTTTTCCTGAAGTCTTCCCGGATCTTCACAATTGTTTGCATCGCCCTTTGTTATATATCCGCCTTCGTCTTTATCAACGATCCGGTGTGTAACGTATTCATTAAGTCCGAATTTTTTTTGACTGAACATGACGATATCATTCACCTCCGGTGATCCTTCCTTCTCTTTGATCAGTATTATCTTTCCTGAAGTAAATGTGGGCTCCATAGAATTTGATAAGACGACCACCGGTTTCCATCCGAACAGAAAAAACGGTTCTCCCTGACCGGCTTCACGATAGGAACAAACAATAACATAAAGAGCCGCTAATATCAGGAGCACCGAAAAGCCCGATGATAATAAAGACACTATTTTACAAAACTTAACTCTTAATACTCCCAAATTCATTTGATTAAACTCCTTTTCGATCCGGAAATCACAAGATCAATTACTTTATTTTTCTTATTTGGGATACCTGTAAAACCTTACTTTAGGCGATCTCCTTTCTTCATTATCGCTTTTACCCCTGCAGGATAATCCGGCATTATTCCTGATGCTTCCCGGGATTATCCTCTTCTGACACCACTATATGAAAGGCTTAGAGTGTTATGAACTTATTCCATCTGCAAACCTGCGCTTATGATCTGCATATGAACATTTTCACAGTCATCATATTTCCGGTGAAACTATGACATTGACCTGTTGCCTTTATTTAATTCGGGTTTAGGGATTTTTATCTCTGCTCGATCGGCAGGAATCAGATTTCCTGTTTCAGAGACATTAAGACTATACGGAAAAGCTGTCTTTTCCATACAGATATGAGCTCTTACAAATACCTCATAAGAAAAAAGCACGAGAAACTCTATAAACCAAAAGGTTCATTGATATTTCTCATGCTTGAAGATTATCACATTATATATTTTTTTAAAATTGTCTAAAAAACGACTATAGTTCTTTTTTAGACTACTTTTTTATCATGAAACCGCATAAATACGTAATATTTCATCTGTATAAATTTTTTTATCTTTATATACGATAAGCGGTTTTTCCACAGTCAATTGGGTTTTTCCACCCTTAACAGCTTCCAGCAATACCATATTGGCTTCGCTGTTTTCATAGGGATATACCAGTCTCATTCTCTTTGGTTCAAGCTGGAATTTCCTTAGCTCATTAAAGATATCCACCAAACGGTTAGGTCTGTGCACCATGTAGAACCTGCCGTTTGACTTCAGGGTCAATGCTGCTGCCGAACAAACATCAGCCAGCGTGCACATAACTTCATGCCTTGAAATAAGCTTTCTGTCTGTGGTATTACGAAGTCCTGCGTTCATATAAGGCGGATTGCAGGTTACAACATTCATACTGGAATTCATCCCAAGGTTACGTATCTCCCTGAGATCTCCCTGTATTATCTTCATGCGCCCTTCCTGCTTATTTAGCTTTACGGATCTTTCAGCCATATCCGCAACATCCTTTTGCAGTTCCAGACCTGTTATATCTTTACAACCGGTTTTAGCGGCAAGTAAAAGCGGTACTATACCGGTACCGCTGCATAGATCGAGAAGCTTTGTATCCTCTGTAACCGACTGAAGTGCATAATTTGCCAAAAGGACAGCGTCCATTCCAAAGCAAAAACCATCGGTATCCTGGATTATTTTATAACCGTTACATTGAAGATCATCTATTCGTTCAGCCATTATTAATCATCCAGTCCTGATTTGGGATCACTTTTCTCAAGCTTTTCCAATGCCTCTATATCTTCATCTTCCTTTGATTTCTGGGCATATCTGTTCCCTTTTCCGGATCCGTTTTTAGTATCCGGTTTTTTATCATTACCGTTACCGCCTTTTCTGCGTGGCTTAAACTTAAGCTCTGAAACCTTGTATTCCCTTAATTCCTTTTCGTCTTCTTTTTCAAGATTGACTATCACCTTAACCTTCTGGTTAAGAACGGATACGGATGTAACCTCACCCTTGAGACCATCGGGGGTAGTAACCGTATCACCCATTAAAGGAAGTCTGGAATTTAAAAACTCATATACTTCTTCTTCATTTTTTAAGCAGCACATGAGTCTTCCGCAGACACCGGAAATGTTGGTTGGATTCAGGCTGAGTCCCTGTTCCTTTGCCATACGTATGGAAACAGGGGCGAAATCAGAAAGGAATGTATGGCAGCATAAGGGTCTTCCACATGAACCATATCCGCCAATAATTTTCGTTTCATCTCTGACGCCTACCTGTCTAAGCTCGATTCGTGTTCTGAATATAGAAGCAAGATCCTTTACCAGGGCTCTGAAATCCACCCTGCCATCTGAAGTAAAGTAGAAAAGTACTTTTCCTCTGTCAAAAGTATATTCCACATCGATAAGCTTCATATCAAGGTTATGCTTTCTGATCTTTTCCAGACAAACCTTAAAAGCTTCTCTTTCCTTTTCACGGTTTTCTTCGTGATGCAGATCATCATCTTTATCAGCTTTTCTGATAACAGGTTTTAGCGGCTGAATGATCTTTTCATCTTCAGTATCACTGTTTCCCATTACCACAAAACCATACTCAACACCTCTCGCGGTTTCTACGATTGCGTGATCTCCTCTGTTGAACTTTATTGTGCCGGGGGCAAAATAATATACCTTCCCCGCTGTTCTGAATCGTACTCCTATAACCTCTGTCATATATTCACCCGGAATAAAGCATTATTCCTTACTTTCTTAATCTTTCTTATTTTACAGCTGTTCTGTAAATGTATATCTGTACTACCAATTTTTTACATAATTACATCATCAATCCATAAGCTTTAAACTCATCGATTAATGCTGAGTCTGACCTCTTACGCTCAAGTTCATGTCTGACAGGCTTTAATTGTTTTTCTGTCTGAGACTGAGCAGGAAATCTTCCAGTAACAGTTCTCTGTTAACATTAATCGATAAATCTCTTATGGCTTTTTCCACCATATCGGTAGCCATTCCTATTTTTTCATAGCTCATATTAAGAGACATCCTTATAATATCCTGCGATATCTCCTGTCCATACAAAAGCTCGGTTTTTGACGTGCTTTTATAGCATAACACATCCCTTAAAAAAATTTCAATAAAGTGCAGGAATGTGTTCATGGGTACTTTCCACTCCTTGCAAACCTTATCCACAAAATCCAGTATTTCTTTTCCGTTTTTAAAAGTGATCTCAGAAAGAAAATGAGCCGTTTCCCCCGACCAGTGTTCTTTGATCATATCTCCGAAGGTCTCTTTTATATCCTTTTCTCCGGCTTTAATCTCTATAACTCTGGAAAGAATGGTTTCGAGAAATGCATCAGAGTTTATGGCCAGAAGCATTATCACCACATATTGAGGCGGTTCCTCCAATGTCTTCAGCAATGCATTTTGAGCCTGTGGATTCATACCTTCAGCATGCTCGATGAGATATATCTTATAGCCTGCTTCATAAGGTCTTATTTCAACAGTGCTGTTAACATTATTCCTTATGTTTCCTACTGATATCATTGTAGGATTATCCTCAGGTCTGTCGGGAACAATACTTATGAGATCAGGATGCTCCCGGTTTTGAACCCTTTTTTTTACGCTGTTTTCCCATTCTTCCCGTGAGGCATAATTTCTTTCTTCAAAAATAGGTACTGAATTATCTCTATCTTCCAACGCAGGATCAAGCAACAATAATTTTTCAGCAAAAGCAATGGCTTCGGCTTTAATCATTGCCATGTCTTCTCCCTCGATCAGATAAGCATTATATATTTGATTTTCCGGTATCCTTAATGATTTCATCTATACAATCTTCCAGCACTATATTCACGTATCTTTTGTTAATGTCTGCCTCTTTTAATTTTTCTTCGGAAAAATCAGCATTATCAGCATTAAAACGTCTCATCATTTCATCAAGCTTTGGTTTATCTTCAAGCAGTTCGCGTCGTTTTGCCCTCTCAAGCCTTATATCATCCGGAACCTCTATATATATAGGCATCACATTTTCTCTGCCGAAATAATCACGGGTACTGATGTAGCTTTGAAGAACACCTATCATTAAGTAATCGTTTCCGGATTCTAAATCAATCTGACCGTCATCGATAGTTCCATAGGTCCAGGGTCCATACACGGTATTATATGTTCTTTTCTCTATGATCTTACCGGCTTTTCCGAATTCTTCTATCTGCGCTTCATTTACAAAATGATACTCCACCCCTTCTGATTCACCCTCACGTATAGGTCTTGTGGTATAGGGTGTAACCTCTTTCCAGGAAGGGTTTAATTCCTTAAGAAGTTTATAAATCGTATCTTTACCACTGGCTGATTTTCCAAATAAATAGTAGATCATTTTACCTCTAAAAAATCATATCTCCCGGCGTATATCAGAAGTCAATCAGGAAACGTTTCGTACTTTGTGCTTCCTTGTCTCTACAATATTCCTCACTCCCGGGCAAAAAAAGCATCTTTACATGCTTCATATCAATTTATGCCGTCGGTCCGTTATTGCTTATCTCTACATTATCTCCGATAACAGCTATTGGACTTTCATTAATATTATTTTCCTTGGCAACCGGACCGTCACCTATAACGCCGTTTCCGGTATTCTCCGGCATAACTCTGGGCTTTTCAGCCTCATCGGTATAATCGGATTCTTCATAATCCCTGTCTTCAATAGTCTCAGCTTTTTCTTCCTTTTTTGAAGACTTTGATGATTCAGACTTTGTCTCTGATTCTGAATCCGGCTTTTTTTCTGATTCCGAATCCGGTTTTTTCTCTGATTCTGATTTATCTTCTTTCTTCTCGTTTAGAGCATCTTCAGGACCGGCTTCCTTCTTCTCGCTTTTTGATTCTTCAGAATTTTCTTCTTTTTTATCAGATTCCAATTCCTCGATTGAAGCTTCCACTGATTCTATTTTTTCTTCAACCTCATCAACAGTAGTTTCTACAGCCTCGGTCTCTTTAACCGTAACTCTTACACTAGTGGTCTCAGCCACAGTTTCTGATTTAGTATCCGCAACAGTTACAGTAATAGGTTCATTGGATTCTGTTTCGGATAAAGTAACTCTTAAATCCGGAAGAGAAAAACCATCAACATTCTTGAATACAAAAAATGCAATTAATATTGCCACAATTAACATGGATACCGCAAATAATATCTTAAACAGATCTCCAACTAAAGTCGCTTCCTGTTTTTTCTTCCTTTTTGTAACTCTTTTATTGCTACTCATTTCTTTCCTCAACTATTATTCCTCATCTATAAATGCATGTTTTACGCCGTTTATTTCTGACTCACAGATGTTATTCTGATCGGCTCATCTATAAATGCGTGTTTTACGCCGTTTATTTCTGACTTACAGATGTTATTCTGATCGGCTCTATAAAATATAATGACAGAATATCAGTAAACCATAGGATTAATGAAAATACTCACATCCTATAGAACAACAGTATCATCAAGTCTTACCGAAACCTCGCCAAATACTAACGTATTTACACTTCCATCTGCTTCGATTATTTCCAAAGTCCCATCTTTCTTTATTCCTGTTGCTCTGGCCTTTCTTATATTCTGACCATCTATGACCAGAATATCTTTCCCGGGAACGATATTTTTCTCTATATATTCACCGGCCAGTTCCTTATCATTTGCAATACTGTAAAACTCTTTAATGATTTCAGCCGCAAGCCGGTTTCTGTCAATGCTGACTCCTGCTGATTTTTTTCCGAGGAGTGAACCTGCTTTTTCTTTTATATCATCAGGAAAACCATTTTCGGGTTCATAGATATTTACACCTATTCCAACCACAATGTACTCCATACTGCCGGATTCCATGCTGGCCTGTCCTTCCGATAAGATACCGCATATTTTTTTATTCTTATAATATAGGTCGTTAACCCATTTGATCGAAAGCTCTATCCCTGTGACTTTTTTTACAGCTCTGTAAACTGCAACCGCAGACTGTGCAGTCAGGATGAGATTATCAATCACTGTTCCCTTTGGCCTTAACAGTAAACTTAAATAAAGTCCGGTACCTTTAGGTGAAAAAAAGCTTCTTCCCAGTCTTCCCTTACCACCTGTCTGATAATCGGATACTATGGTAGTACCTTGCTCTGCATGATTATTAACAGCATATTTTTTCAAAACATCGTTGGTACTGCTAATTTCCTGAAAAACCTCAACCTGATATTTATCAGTTTTAAGATATCCGTAAATAACCTCTTCGGATAATACATCTGAATCTTCGGACAATTTATATCCTTTATTTTTTAAACAATCTATTTGATATCCATCTTCCTTCAATTGATTTATAGCTTTCCAAACAGCCGTTCTGGAACAATCTAGTTTTTCAGCAAGGTTCTCCCCGGATATATATTGCCCCTTATTTTCTTCCAATAAACTTATCAACGACCTTTTTACAGTCATATCCACCTCCCGGATAGCAGAATCCTTTCTGACGGGTAAATAATACCAAAATTTAAAAATATATACAACAGACACACCTTTCATGGTTTTTTCATATAGTAAAAGATTTTCTTATTATTTCATTCATACACGATAAAACAAGCGGTAAAAGCAAGCCATCCGATTCAGCCTTAGCTTACACAAATCATGTTCAACAATATAACCCAAATAAAAAAGGATCCTTGCTGCGGGATCCTTTACTTATGATATTTACTTGATGATTTATTTTTTGTTTTGTAACCACATAAAGACTATTCCTATGAGTTTCCTGAATTAAATAAAATCCGGTTAATGAAATCCACCATTTTTAAACTGGAAAAGCAGACATAACTGATTCCATTGTTATTTTTTCATCTCCTTTATTTCGAATTTCAATTCACAATATTTAAGGTTATAAACATATCCCTTCTAAAAATTATGAGATATTTGTACTTGTAAATTGATTTGGTGAATTATTAAAGACGTATTGCCAAGAACTCCGGGCGGTAAATATAGATCTTTATGTTTTAAGTTTAAAGCTATTGCTTTAACTCATTAACGCTCATTCGAGAGCAAAATGATTATATTATGAAATTCTCAATTTTCCTATACTCTAATTTCAGACTATATTTTGAGATAAAAAAAAATCTCAAGAAAATCTTGAGACTTTAATGTGACGCCAACGAGATTCGAACTCGTGATACCACCGTGAAAGGGTGGTGTCTTAACCACTTGACCATGGCGCCAAAAAAGGCGAAAACCGGATTCGAACCGGTGATCAGGGTGTTGCAGACCCACGCCTTACCACTTGGCTATTTCGCCTTAAAAAGATAGCATATTTATGCAATCGCGCCTCCAGATGGACTCGAACCAACGACACCGCGGTTAACAGCCGCGTGCTCTACCGACTGAGCTATGAAGGCAAAACAAAATATCTGCTCTATATAATATCATCTATTTATTTGATTATCAACATCAAACCTTTCCAGCCATTTTGGACAAGCCCTCGACCTATTAGTAACTATCACCTGAATGCTTTACAGCACTTACAGCTTAGCCCTATCTACCTCGTAGTCTTCAAGGGGTCT
>JAGAXP010000160.1 GCA_017940955.1 Oribacterium sp. | reverse complement strand
TGAAAAGTATATGGTTCCCATGATGGGAATGATCAAAAAAGCCGTAAGCATAAGGATTACCGGAGCAGACATGGTGATGCCGGCAATAGAGGATTTATTCGTTTTCATACTAAACTCTCTCTTTAATTTCTTTTGTCCGGTTTTACGCAGAAGGCTTTCTGATGAAAGCCTTCCGCAAGGAGAAGAAAAGTGATTATCATTAGTTTCCGTAATAGGTTTCATAGTCTTCCTCGAAATCTGTAGCAACCGTATCAAGCTCTGACTTTGCATCTGTTCCTGAGAATACGTTGAGGATTGCTGTTGCGAATCCCTGTGAAAGTACTGAGTAGGAAGGGGTACTTGGACGGGCAACACCTGTATTCTGAAGCTGCCAGAGGAATAATGCTCTTACACCGTTATCCCAGCCTTCCATCTTCTCATAGGACGAGGTTCTTGATGCAGGCTTTGCGATGGCTGATGCATAAGCTGCTACATTATCGGTATTAAAGAACCATTTGAGAACTTCCATTGCTGCCTCGGGATTTTTGCAGTCCTTTGTAACTGCTGCTGTCCAGTCGCCGGTTGGTGATACAGCCTTATGGTCATCAGATACAGGATAGTAGGAAACACCCCAGTTAAGATCTGACTTTTCGAGATCAGCTATATTCCATGATCCACCCAGCATTGTGGCTGCTTTTCCGTTTAAGAACTCATCCTTTACTGGATCGATATTAGCAATACCTTCCTTTATAAATTTATCGAGATAATTCATGGTATCAACCATTGCTTCGCTGTTTACATAACCCTCTGCCTTTGAACCGTCATCACTTACGAAAGAAGCCCCTTTCTCAAGGAAGAAAGGCTCCAGGGCATAAATCAGACCCTCGCCCTTATCCATGATAATGTTGGTTCCCACATAATCAGCAGTGGTAAGTTTCTTTGCGTTCTCGTAGAACTCTGTCCAGGTCCATGCATCTTCTATATTGCTGTCTGAGGGGTACGGAATTCCTGCAGCATCAAGATAATCTTTGTTGTAGTAGAGTGCAACTGATGACTCTGTCGGTCCGATAGCATACATGTGATTATCGTAGGTATTCTGCTGAACCGAGCTTGGCATGAAGTCCTTTTTGTCCTCATCAGACCAAACCTCATCAATAGGAATAATGGTCTGGTTTTCCGCATAATAGGAAACTGTGGGACCATCTATAAAAAGGATGTCCGGAAGATCATTAGAAGTGGTTGCTGTTGTGATCTTATTCTCATAAGCATAGGAATCCGCTCTGTCGATGGCCTCTCTTGAAACCTGTATTTCAGGATGCTCGCTGTTCCACTGAGCCATTTTTTCTGTCCACCAGTTTTCAACTCCCACTTCATCAGTAGGGCTCCAGATATTGATCTGTATTGCGTACGAAGAAGAACCTACTGAAGTTGATGGCGACTGGCTTGCTGCGGTACCATCAGGTGTCGATGACGAACCGCAGGCAGCTAAAGATGCAGTCATTGATACAGCCAAAATTGCAGACATAAGTCTTCTCTTCATGTTTTTAATCCTCCGTTTTTCTCATAATTAAATGATTCCTTTTGGTTTATGGAAAGGTTTCCATGTGTTTCCAAAAAATAATGTGGAAACCTTTCCACTCGTCTTGAATGCATATTACCGCCATAGTTTTTTCTCGTCAATAGAAAAATGTAATTCTATGAGATTGTGACAAATTTCATGAAATAATTTTGGTCAGAAATGCTACATACAAATGCTCATTAAGACTGTTCTTGCGGTTGTGAAACCTTCCCTGTAAAGAACCACCGTATAAGGTTCTCGAAAGCGAGAACTGTACACGGTGGTTTTCTGTAGTCATCAACAGGTTATGACCAAATGCTCCCCGGCCACATCATTATAAACCTTACAGTTACCCTCAGACATTTCATAAACATGAACAATGTCCATAAGCTTTTCGTTTTCTTCGAATTTCTTAACAATATCCCTGTTCTTCGTGAGTTTTTCCGGGGCAAAATGCAGAGTCTTTTCGTTTTGGAATACAGCAGTATAAAGTATCTCAGCTTCCACAAGATCCTGGAAGATATGGCTTCCATAGGAAAGCTCAGGGTTGTAGCCGGCTCTTGATTCTTCTGTTTCGCATATAATCTCATAGGCACTTATATCAGAAAATGCCGTAGGGACTCCAAGCTCGGGAGAGGAGGTGCCAACTCTTCCGGGAACTATCAGCATCATGTGCTTATTCTGATCCCGGTAATTCCAGTTGATCTTCCTGATTAGTTCAGCCACAAGATGTTTTTCACTGTAAGGCATGTTGTAATATTTTACCGGATCAACATAAACTACCAGGTCAAGTTCTGCTGCCTTGCACATGCCCATGGAGGAATTTTTACTTTCAAGCAGGATATTTTCTTCCGGAATGCCCGGCGGAATAATGGTTCCCGCTTCACTCTTCTGCACCTGAAGCGGTCTGCACTGGAGAAGGTCAATGGAATACTCACCGCTTTCGGAAATGTTAATGG
>JAGAXP010000159.1 GCA_017940955.1 Oribacterium sp. | reverse complement strand
TTTATTTCCGTAAACAAAATTCTTCCGTTCCTTTTCCATGACGGAAGTCTTCTTTTTACTCATGGCACGGCGAACCAGATCGGATCTTCCCATGGAATAACCGGCCAGATCCCGGACGATCTGCATTACCTGCTCCTGGTAAACGATGCAGCCGTAGGTGTTTTCAAGTATGGGTTTAACCTCCGGGCAGTCATAGCTTATATGGTCGGGGTCTGTTTTTCCTTTGATGTACTTGGGTATGAAATCCATGGGACCCGGTCTGTAGAGAGCAACACCTGCTATGATGTCTTCTATGTTCTGAGGCTTCAGCTCCTTCATGAAGTTCTTCATGCCGGTAGATTCCAGCTGGAACACGCCCTCGCATTTGCCCTGGGAGATCATCTTATATACCTTTGGATCGGTATAATCGATCTTATCTATGTCGAGATTCACCCCGTAGGATTCATTAACATACCTAACCGCATCCTTTATAACCGTAAGGGTTCTGAGCCCCAGGAAATCCATCTTGAGAAGTCCCAGCTCTTCGATGGTGGTCATGGTGAACTGAGTGGTGATGGAGCCGTCGGAGCCTCTTGACAGAGGTACGTAATTCACAACCGGCTTTCCCGAGATAACCACTCCCGCCGCATGCATGGAGCTGTGCCTGGGAAGCCCCTCCAGACGCTTACTCATGGAAATGATACGATGTGTTTCTTCATCGGATTCATACATTGACTTTAACTCCGGATTCATTTCCAGAGCTTTATCAAGGGTAATGTTCAGCTCGTTAGGTACAAGCTTCGCGATAAGGTCGCACTTTGCGTAGGGCACATCAAGAACACGTCCCACGTCGCGGATAACTCCCCTTGCCGCAAGGGTACCGAAGGTTACGATCTGGGAAACACTGTCCTTTCCGTATTTTTCTGTTACATAATCTATGACATCCTGTCGTCTCTCGTACTCGAAGTCCACGTCCACATCGGGCATAGTTACACGTTCCGGATTCAGGAAACGCTCAAATATGAGATTGTATCTCATGGGGTCGATGTCGGTAATGCCTATGGCGTAGGCAACGATGGAGCCGGCAGCCGAACCTCTTCCGGGACCTACGGAAATGTCATGGGTTTTGGCATAATGGATGTAATCCCAGACGATAAGGAAGTAGTCAACAAAGCCCATGGAGCTTATGGTGTCAAGCTCGTATCTGAGTCTGTCCTCATACTTTGAAGCCTCCGTTCCGTAACGTTCCACCATGCCCTTCTCGCAAAGTTCTGTAAGATAGCTTTCGGGGGTATAGCCCTCCGGAACCTCATACTTAGGAAGATGATAATGTCCGAACTCGATCTCAACATTACACCTTTCGGCAATTTTATGGGTATTTTCCAGAGCTTCCTTTGCATAAGGAAAAAGCGCCTGCATCTCCTCTTCCGACTTTATATAGAACTGCCCGCCGGGATATCTCATTCTGTCCTCATCAGACACTTTTTTGCCGGTCTGAAGGCACAGAAGGATATCATGAGCTTCGGCATCGGACTTATAGGTATAATGTATATCATTGGTGGCAACCAGAGGTATGCCGGTTTCTTCATGAAGACGGAGAATTCCTGCATTAACCTTTTTCTGCTCGGGATATCCGTGATCCTGAAGCTCCAGGAAAAAGTTGTCACGCCCGAAAATCTCAACATAATGAAGAGCCGCAGCCTTTGCCTCATCATAAAGATCCCTGGTGAGATTTTTCGAAACCTCTCCCGCAAGGCAGGCCGAAAGGGCAATGATCCCTTCGTGGAATTCTTCAAGTGTCTCAAAATCAACTCTCGGCTTATAGTAGTAACCGTCTGTGAAGCCACGGGACACGATCTTCATGAGATTTGAGTAACCAAGGTTATTTTCCGCAAGAAGCACCAGATGATAATATCTGTCGTCACCCTTCCCGACTTCTCTGTCAAATCTTGAACCGGGAGTCAGATAGATCTCACAGCCAAGTATAGGCTTGATGCCCTGATTTTTTGCTTCTTTATAAAAGTCTATGACTCCGTACATAACGCCATGGTCAGTGATGGCCATGGAATCCATCCCAAGCTCCTTGCAGCGGGCTATCATCTCAGGAATCCGCCCCGCCCCGTCCAAAAGACTGTAGGATGTATGTACATGTAAATGTGTAAAAGCCATTTTAATCTCCTATTGCTGAATGCTTCTTTTGAAAAACAAATACATCATACCACACATGGCGCAAATTTAGAATATTTGTTCTGAATAAAAACATCCACCGACTGAACTGTTACCTTTCCACCGGGAGAATAGTTCTCACCGACGAGAAACGTCATCCCGGTGAGAACCATTCCTCTCGGTGAGAACCGTCCACGGTGGATTGAACCGTCCTCCCGGTGAGAACCGTCCCTCCCGGTGAGAACCGTCCCTCCCGGATAGCCTGAGAAGATAAAAGGGAGCTACCGTTCAGATGATGATCATCTAAAGCGATAGCCCCCTTGAGTGTTTCACTATTTATATTTATTAAACTGCCTGACCCTTAAGGTACTGAGCGAGAGCTTCTACAGCTGCATCCTCATCTGAACCTTCAGCGGAAATAACGATCTCCTGACCATTGTTTACTCCGAGTGCCATCATGCCCATGATTGACTTGGCATTAACCTTTCTTGGGCCGTCAGCCATATATATACGTGACTCATATCTGCTGGCGATCTGTACAAGCATAGCCACAGGGTGGTCATCAGATTTCTTTGGTAAATTAACTACTACGTTTGTGTCCTTCATCATTGTCCTCCATGAAGATCAGCTAATGTGAGCAATGAATATCGGGATTCCCCCTTGCATTGCAATTAACAAAAAACTCAACTTCTTTTCATACTCTTGGCGGTCTTTTCACGTAAGGAGTCAGCGATTTTTGCAATCTTTCTCATACGATGATTGGCTCCGCTTTTTCCAATGGGTTCACTGAGTCTTTCTGCAAGCTCCGAAAGAGAAGCATTGGGGTCTTCCAACCTCTTTTCTGCTATCTCTCTGAGTCCCGGATCTATATTCTTAAGTCCCAGCTCCCTTTCGATAAGTTCGATGTCAGAAACCTGTCTGATGCCTGCAGAAACTGTTCTCTGCAGATTGGCTGTCTCACAGTTGACGCGTCTGTTTACCTTTTCACTGACTTCTTTGAGTATACGTACATTTTCAAATTCCATAAGACCGTCAACAGCACCCATGAGATTGAGAACATCGGATATCTGTTCGGCATCCTTCAGGTAAACCACCAGATGACCGTTTCTTTCCATAATCCTTGGTTCAACTTGAAATGCACATAATCCGTCCGAAATCCGGTCAGCGTCTTCTGCACCATCACAGACAAACTCCAAATGATAATCTTTTTTTGGATCTGTAACCGAACCGGAATTTAAAAAACATTCTCTAATATAAGAGCGGGTTTTCAAATCCCTTGAATCGACGCTACCAATATTAATTACTTTTTCATAAGCTGTAAAGTCTTTTTTCCGTAACTCATCCTTTACCCGGCTTGAAAAAGATATTTTGTTTTTAGATTGTTCCATTCTGAATCTCCCGGGTTTGAAAAAAGTATCAAAAACGGTATTCGAAAATCAGTCATATTGTTAAAACTCGACAAAGACATTGGATACAAAATTCTTTATGGGCATATCCATAAAAATATTACATAGTAAATATACCTAAAATTCATACAAATTTTCTTAATGCCTATTTGTTTATATCCCTATGATCGATACGTATACCATAATCCGCTGATTTACTGAGGCTTTGGTATAAAAGCTCAGCTATGGTAACGGAACGGTGTTTTCCGCCTGTGCAGCCGATACTGATAACCAGCTGGTTTTTTCCTTCTTCTATATAATGAGGAATAAGGAAGTTTACCATATCATTCAATTTATTCAGAAATTCATCTGCTACCCCATCCTTTTGAACAAAATCCTTTATACACTGCTCAAGTCCCGTATGAGTCTTAAGCTCCTGAACATAATAGGGGTTGGGAAGGAACCTCACATCAAAAAGCAGATCAGAATCCTCAGGGATACCGTACTTGAAGCCAAAGCTTAATATGGTCACCTGAAGATTCTCATAAGCCCTGTTCTTTTCAAATATATCGGCAAGCTGAGCTCTGAGCTCCTTTGTAAGTAAGCGGGTAGTGTCAATGATGAAACCGGCATTTTCCTTCAGCCAGTCCATCTCCTGACGTTCAGCCTCGATTCCGGTCTCTACTCTTCCATCCTTACTGAGAGGGTGGGCACGTCTTGTTTCTTTAAAACGCTTTAAAAGTGTTTCGTCCGATGCATCAAGAAAAACTACCTCATAATCCACATTTCCCTTGATGTCCCATTCATCAAAGATTTCCTTAAGCAAAGGAAGATCCTTTCCGGAACGTACATCTATGCCGAGAGCAGCCTTGGTGATCTGCTCATTACCGTCAGTGATCAGCTCTGCAAATTTATCCACGAGAGGGATGGGCAGATTGTCAACGCAGTAGTACCCCATGTCCTCAAGAGATTTAAGGGCAATGGTTTTTCCTGCACCGCTCATGCCTGTGACTATCAGAAGTTTCCCCATATTTTAACCTCCGGAGTGAGTTCTACACCCTGTTCCAAAAGTACTCTCTTACGTATCTCGCCAATGAGCCAGTAAATGTCGGCTGCTCTTGCGGTGCCGTCATTGATCACAAATCCGCAATGCTTTTCGCTTACCATGGCACCGCCGTGTTTATAGCCTCTTAAACCGCAGTCTTCGATCAGCTTTCCGGCAAAGTGTCCTTCAGGTCTCTTGAAGGTGGAGCCGGCTGAGGCCTTATCTATAGGCTGCTTGTCCTTACGCCTCTGCTGGTAGTCTGCCATCAAGGCATTAATCTCCTTCTTATCTCCCTTTTTAAGTGCAAATGTTGCCGACACCACAACAAATTCCTTCTCGGGAACGATGCTGTAACGGTAGCCGAGCTTAAGCTCCCCGGGAGTAAGTGTCAGAAGCTTTCCTTCCTTTGTGATAACGTCAACTGACTTGAGAACATCTATCATTTCGGTGCCGTAGGCTCCGGCGTTCATGGTCACCGCGCCGCCAACAGTCCCGGGAATCCCTCTCAGGGCTTCCATTCCGGCGAGACTGTTATCGGCAGCAAACTGAGCGGCTTTACCGATGAGAGTGCCGGCCATAACCTTAAGGAGGTAAACATTGGCATCCTTTTCTTCGGTGGATTTGTCTGATTTTTTTCGGTCTGAATCTGTGGCTCCGGATTTGGTTTTCTTACTGGATTTTTCGATTGTTGCATCGATGCCTGAGTTTATTCCGGAAGATGCAGTCACTGTGCACTGTTTATCGGCACAGGATGTTTCCGGATCCTGACCCTCAACAGTGAGCGTCAATCCCTCCAGTGTCTTTCCGATCTCCACAACAATGGTATCCACGCCCTCGTCGCTTACCAGAAGATTTGTTCCGTTACCGATGATCTTGTAAGGAAGCTTTTCCTCATAGAGAAACTCTATAAGCTTCCGGAGCTCATAATCGTCCTCCGGAATAACATATACCTTTGCAGGACCTCCTACACGAAAACTTGTGTGCTTCTTCAGAGGCTCATTTTTCAAAACTTTCATTCAATATTTTCCTTATTCATTGTTTTTCATGTTTGCGGTTACACGCTCGTAAAGAACCTGTGCCGCATTGTAACCCATCTTCTTTGCACGATTGTTAACGGCTGCACATTCTACTATGATGGCAACATTACGTCCGGGACGAACCGGGATATCATAGCATATAACCTTGTTGCCCAGAAATTCTGTGTAATTGTCCTTAAGACCCAGTCTGTCGTAGTCCTTGTCCTTTGACCACTCTGCAAGCTTTATGACCATGTTAATGTTCTGGGTATCCATAACAGACTGAACACCAAACATTTGCATGACATCTATGATGCCAATGCCTCGAAGCTCGATGAAATGTCTTGTGATATCGGGAGCAGATCCCACCAGTGTTTCGTCACTTACTTTTCGTATCTCAACAACGTCATCGGAAACAAGTCTGTGTCCTCTCTTGATAAGCTCAAGGGCTGCCTCGGATTTACCGATTCCGGAGTCACCCATGATGAGAACACCCTCGCCGTAAACATCAACCAGAACTCCGTGAACAGAAATCATCGGAGCCATCTTTACCTTGAGAAAACTGATGATCTCAGCTTCAAGCTCAGTCGTAGGCTTTGAAGACTGCAAAAGAGGTATCCTTGCGGTGCGGCAGGCATCTACCATACAGCTGTCAGGAACGATATCTCTTGCGTAAATGATACAAGGTATCGGGAATTTTGTAATGGCGTCATACTTCGCTCTTCTCTGAGGTGCCTCGAAAGTCATGAGGTAAGCATTCTCAACATTACCGATAAGCTGAACTCGCTCTGAATCGAACTGATCAAAAAACCCCGCAAGCTGTAAAGCCGGGCGGTTAACATTGGGTATGGTAATGTATATCTCATCTGTGTTGATCTCGGGAGTGAGATTCACAAGCTTTACTCTGTTTATTAGTTCGGTTACACTGACTTTGTCTTCACTTGTCATAGGAGACCTCCAAATTATATAAATATGATATGATTATAAATAGCCGATACCGGACTGCTCAGAGAACACTGTTCCGCAGTCCCACTCATTTAAGTATATTTTGACGACAGGGAAAAATCAACTTGAAGCGGCGCGGAAATGGTTCTATGATTTGGTATACTGATTGATAAAGTGAAAGCTGTTGGGCATCCGGTAATAAACGGGACGCCCCGGTTTAAGAATCCGGAATTGAATACACAGTTATCCACCGGGGACGGTTCTCGCCGGCGAGAACCGTCCCCGGTGGATAAGTGACGTAGCTGTGATTTAAAATATAGAATTATTTTTGGGAGTTACATATGATTTCAAGACGATCTCCAATCGGGGTGTTTGACTCAGGGGTTGGCGGCATCTCCGTGCTTCGTATCCTCAGGCACGACATGCCAAATGAAGATTTTATATTTTACGGGGACAGCATCAATGCACCCTATGGCGATAAAAGTGAAGAACGGATAAGGGAAATGTGCGACGACAGCATTCGCTTTTTGTTTTCTCATGGAGCAAAAGCCATAGTCATCGCCTGCAATACAGCTACTTCGGCGGCTGCAACCTATCTCAGAGAAAAATACAAGGACGCCATCATCGTTGCCATGGAGCCCGCAGTAAAACCCGCAGTGGATAAAGCGGTTAATGCTTACCCCCACGTTCTGGTGTTGGCAACCAACTCCACAATTCATGGCGAGCGACTCCACCATCTTATAGGAAGATTCAGCGAGAATGCCGACATCTACCCCGTTGCAGCTCCGGGAATCGTTCCTTTGGTGGAAGCAGGCAAAGAAAACTCACCTGAGATAGACGCCTACCTGAAGGATCTGCTTCAGCCCTTCCGTAAAAAAGAAGCCGGAGGCGGAGGCCGTATCGTAGACAGCGTCGTCCTCGGCTGCACCCACTTCCCCTTCGTAACCGACAGGATCCGTGAAGCCCTTGGCTACGACGTGATCTTCCATGACGGAGCCTACGGCACCTCCAGGGAAACCCGCCGCCGCCTCGCCGAAGCCAACCTCATCACAGACAGCACCACTCCCGGCAAAGTAGAGCTCTACTCCACCGCACAAACGCCCGACCCTACTGCATTAGCAAAGCGCCTCCTTGACCTGCCATTTAACTATAGTCCATAACAATTACAGTTCAGCCAGGATGCCTTATTTTCGCAGAGAACAAGGCATTACATTGACTCATATTCCGGTTACCAGCATTTGAGTTATCCTGAATAGCAGGTTACATTGACTTAATTTCAGGTAATCAGGATTTAGGTCATCCTGAATAGCAGGTTACATTGACTTAATTTCAGGTAATCAGGATTTAGGTCATCCTGAATAGCAGGTTACATTGACTCAATTTCAGATAATCAGGATTTAGGTCATCCTGAATAGCAGGTTACATTGACTTAATTTCAGGTAATCAGGATTTAGGTCATCCTGAATAGCAGGTTACATTGACTTAATTTCAGGTAATCAGGATTTAGGTCATCCTGAATAGCAGGTTACATT
>JAGAXP010000009.1 GCA_017940955.1 Oribacterium sp. | reverse complement strand
CAGGACAATTTCCTGCTAATTCAAAGGGCCGCCCTTGTTTCCTTTAAAAATCTTCAGAAACAAGGGCGGCCACACATTTGTGACATTTTGTCAAGCGTTAATAAAAAAATCCTCTTATAAATTTGAGACAATACTCACATTCATAAAAGGATATGATAATACCTATTAAATTTTTGTTACCCCATAGCATTAGAATGGATGACTGGCCAAACTAAATACCATTGGATCAGTCGGTGATCCGGACCACCCCACCCGGATCACCGACTGAACTGTTACTGTACATAGGAAACCCCTGTTACAAAATGCAAACATCCTCAAACTAACCCTTCCCGGTATATTTAATTTCCATTTATCACCAAATCCGACATATAAATTTTCGCTAACTATAACAGATTAGGTAACTTCTCACCCAATCCGAGAATGTTTATATTTTCCAAATGCAATTAAAATCACGGCATAAGGAGAAAAGTTATGCCTACATACAGAAAACGTGCAAAAAACAAAAGAATCTACCCGGAGGATCCCATCTATAACAACAAGTCCTATCGCATCGATTGGAAGATTATAGGCAAAAACATTGCCAGACGTCGCGTTGAACTTAATTATACTCAGCAGAATCTCTCGGATATAACAGGAATTCCTTCAGTTACTATTTCTCAATTCGAGAGAAATAATTATGGAAAACATCCCAACCCTCACCAGCTTGTTATTTTGATGCATGCCCTCAAAATGGATGCCAATGCTCTTTACGATGGAATTTTGGAATCAGAGCCTCTCAGCAAAACAGAAAAAGCCCTTAATGAATTGATGAAGAACATTAATGCAGAAATTGCAAAATCAGAGCTGTACCAAAGTGCCCTTGAAAACGACAGGAGACATACTCTAAAACCTCTCACGGTAAACAAATATAAAAACGATGGTCCAAACACGAAGGTTGCAGATACCAATAAGACAGGCTATAACCAAAGCAATATGGAAATACCCATAACAAATGAAAACAATACACCTTCATGAGCATCTGATAAAATGGCAAAGAAAAGTTTTCTTTAATCAAATCACATCTTCCGGACTAAGGGACACACTCATTGCAAACCGTTGATCATGTAAAAATAAGAGAGACTATTACGTGTTTCATCTACGTAATGGTCTCTCTTTAGTATTAATCATGATTTATAAAGTGCGCGGCAGCAGCATTATAAGCTGCAAACTAAATGTCTGCTCAGCTCGTGATCACATACCGTAGTCCGTCTTTCTCAGTTCAAACCGGTATCTTGGTCTTACCGGTGCCTACGCCCTTCTCATGATCACATCCCGGAGCCATGGCTTTTTCAGCCTGCCAGATCGATCATATATGCATGATCACTGAGCTGATCGATGGGATTAACCTCACAGGCATTGATATCCCTGACCATCAGATTAAGCTCTTCAAAATTCATACTGCTCACCTCCACCGGCAACACTATAACCTCATGAATAGAAGAGGGCAGCATAAAGAGGGTGTCGTACCCATGACTTCCGGCCCACTCCTTAACAGCTTTTTTATTGAAGATCTGCACAGCACCATTCAATCTTTTTTGATTTGAAACAACATACATGGGCACATCATACTCATGGGGGTCATCAAGCTTTCCAAGAATTTCCTCAAAAACACTTCTCATAGGTTTGATGCAAATATTTTCCTCCGAAAATGTATTCTTCTCAGCTCTTTCCCAAACCTCGTTTTCACTAAGCCCTGCATTGTCCAAAAGCGCCCGGCTAAGCTTTACTTTCCAGCTGCTTCCATCCTTATTGTCACCGGAGATAAAGAGGAACTGCTCAATGCCTTCAAATTCGGTTGAACGCTTGATCAGCTCCTGATCCGAACTTCTCTGGACGCCTATGGCCACCCTTTTAAGAATATTCTCTTTTGAAATAAGCTCGCACGGATCTCCGATATCAGGATCCTGACTTCTTACCAGGCGACGTTCGATAAAGTCACAGGCAACTTTGGCATTTTCAAGATTTCTTATTTTATCCGTGATATAAATGCAGGGAGAAATGATTTCATCTTTATTTTTTCTGATGGTTATTCCGGTCATCCGGACTGAATTTTTCACAACATCGGAAATAGTAGCCTCCGCATAACCACGAGTTAATAATTCATCTCTGATTTCATATTCATTTGTCATTGTTTTTAATTCTCCTTATTTTTGAAACTTCGACCCACAGAAATAGGGGTCGTCAAGAAAGCTCAGGTTTTCACATAAAACCTGAAACCGATGATATTATTGTTGACTGAATTTTTGATTGACCTGAAAGGTCTGATCCGCCTGATACCCAAAAGTTAATGTCGGTTTAAGCGCATGACCGGAAGCTCCGATGGACGATCGATTCCCTGAAGCTCTTAACTCTGATACAGGCATTATAGAAATATACTGAGTCATCCGGGTTTAACAGATAATGAAAACCCGAGAAAAACTCATTTATTAAAAATCATGATTTTCTTGTTCACGATTTTCGGCATTTACTATATTTTAGTTTCCCTCCGATGTCAACAAGAAATTATTTTTTTAAGACTTCCTCATCATTATGTGCTAGAATTATCAATGTTTTCAAAGGGCATATGCATCGTTCCGGTCTCAGGACCTTCGAAGCATATAAGAATCATCCCGCAAAACAAGGAGGCTATTTTTTGTATGGAACAGTTTTTTAAACTAAAGGAACACGGTACAACTGTGAAGACCGAAGTCATTGCAGGTGTAACAACATTTTTGACCATGGCATACATTCTCGCCGTAAACCCTAACATACTGGGTTCTGTTATGGACAGAAGCGGCGTATTCGTTGCAACGGCAATTGCGTCAGCATTTGCAACCTTCATCATGGCATTTTATGCAAATTACCCCATCGCTCTTTCCGCAGGTCTGGGTCTCAACGCATACTTCGCCTACACCGTATGTCTCGGCGAGCTTGCCGATGTTGAAAATCCTTTCACCATCGCTCTTACAGCGGTTCTCGTAGAGGGTCTCATATTTATCTTTCTCTCTGTATTCAAGGTGAGAGAGCAGATGATCAACGGAATACCTCAGAATCTCAAAAACGGTATATCCGCAGGTATCGGTCTCTTCGTTGCCTACATAGGACTTCAGGGCGCAAACATTATCTATTTTAATGTTAACGACGGAAGTGCTTCCATAGCTCTCGGAAGCTTTGCAGATCCAAGAGTTGCACTTGCGCTCATCGGTTTCATTATCATCATCGTACTCGTTAACTATGAAGTTAAGGGTGCGGTTCTCATCGGAATCCTTGCTACATGGCTTCTCGGAATCCTTGCCGAGTTCTCGGGCTGGTACAAGGTTGACATCGATGCAGGAGTTTACAGTCTCATCCCTGATTTCTCACAGGGATTACAGCTTGGAGGCATCGCAAACACAGCATTCAAGTTTAACTTTGGTTGGGTAGCAAAGAATCTTATACAGTTTATCGCTATCGTATTCTCATTCCTTTACGTAGACCTTTTCGATACAGTCGGTACTGTAGTCGGTGTTGCCGATAAGGCAGGTTTACTTGATAAAGAAGGCAAGCTTCCACGAGTTGGAAGAGTTCTTATGGCAGATGCACTGGGTACAGTAGCAGGTGCATGCCTCGGTACTTCAACCGTCACCTCTTTTGTTGAGTCTTCAGCAGGTGTTGCAGCCGGCGGAAAGACAGGTCTTACAGCATTTACAACAGGATGCATGTTCCTCGTATCCTTACTGCTTTCACCTATTTTCCTTGCCATCCCGGGCTTTGCAACAGCTCCGGCGCTCCTCTATGTAGGAATGCTCATGGTATCTTCTGCAAAGAAGATTTCCTTCGATGGAGATATCGCAGACACTGTTGGTGCTTATCTTGCAATGCTTATGATGCCGCTTTCATACTCCATCGCTACAGGTATCATGTTTGCAATTCTTGCATGGGTTATCATCAAGACCTGTGAAGGAAAGTCAAAGGATGTCAGCCCGACCATGTGGGTAGTATTCGTGCTTTTCTGCCTGAGAATAATTACACTTATAATGAACTTCCAGTAATTAGATTTAGATGCGTGCTCCCAAAGGGCACGCATTTTTTGCAAAAAATTATATTAATTGTATATTGATTTATCATCTGATTTTTTATACATTGATTTACAGTATCTAATTGTTTAAAAGGTTTGGAGGAAAAATGGCAAAAGAACTTGTTGTGGTACTGGACTTTGGTGGTCAATACAACCAGTTGATTGCAAGACGAGTACGTGACCTCGGAGTTTATGCCGAAGTTTACGCATCTTCAATCGGTCTTGATAAGATCAAAGAATTAAATCCAAAGGGTATCATCTTTACAGGCGGACCTCAGTCTGTATATAAAGAGGAATCTCAGCACATCGACCCGGCTATCTTTGATATGGGAATACCTATCCTTGGTATCTGCTATGGTGCTCAGCTTATCGCCTATGAGCTTGGCGGCACAGTAAAGACTGCACCGGTTTCAGAGTATGGTCGTACCGAGGTGCTCATCGATGAACAGGATTCTGTTCTTCGCGGTGTTTCAGACAGCACCATCATGTGGATGTCCCACACTGACTACATTGCAGAAACTCCTAAGGGCTTCAAGATCATTTCCCACACAGAGAACTGTCCTGTAGCCGGAATGGAAGATCCTGAGCGCAAAATTTATGCGGTTCAGTTCCACCCGGAGGTACAGCATTCTGTAGAAGGAAACAAGTTATTCCATAATTTCCTTTATGATGTCTGCGGCTGCACCGGCGACTGGAAGATGGAGACATTCGTCCAGGACAAGATTGAGGAGATTCGTAAGACTGTCGGAAACGGCAAGGTGCTTCTCGCACTCAGTGGCGGTGTTGATTCTTCAGTTGCCGCATCTCTTATGGCAAAGGCCATCGGTAAACAGCTTACCTGCGTATTTGTTGATCACGGTCTTCTCAGAAAGAATGAGGGTGATGAGGTCGAGGCAATCTTTGGCGACAAGGGTCAGTACGATCTTAATTTCATCCGCGTTAACGCAGGACCTGAATATTTTGAAAAGCTTCAGGGCGTGGAAGAGCCTGAGAAGAAGCGTAAGATCATCGGCGAGCAGTTCATCAGAGTTTTCGAGCGTGAAGCAAAGAAGATTGGTGCTGTAGACTTCCTCTGCCAGGGAACCATTTACCCTGACGTTGTGGAGTCAGGCCTCGGCAAGAGCGCAGTTATCAAGTCTCATCACAATGTAGGAGGCCTTCCTGAGAAAGTTGAGTTCAAGGCCATCATCGAGCCGTTACGTCTTCTCTTCAAGGATGAGGTTCGCCGTGTAGGTTTACAGCTTGGTCTTCCTGAGTATCTTGTATACCGTCAGCCATTCCCGGGTCCGGGACTCGGTGTCAGAATCATCGGCGAAGTAACTCCCGAGAAGGTTCGCATCGTTCAGGATGCAGATGCCATCTACCGTGAGGAAATCGCAAATGCAGGTCTCGACAGAAAGATCAGCCAGTATTTTGCAGCACTTACCAATGTACGTTCCGTAGGTGTAATGGGCGACTTCAGAACCTATGACTATGCTGTGGTTCTTCGTGCAGTTGAGACAGATGACTTCATGACCGCGGAAGTAACCAACATTCCTTTCGAAGTACTTGAAAAGTGCATGAACAGGATCGTAAACGAGGTTAAGGGTGTAAACAGAGTATTCTATGACCTTACGAGCAAACCGCCCGGGACGATAGAGCTCGAGTAGTTCCAAGTGGTTTACACGTGATATAAAACACAAGGCAATTCACAGGTTTTTTGTGGATTGTCTTTTTTATTATAATAATGGATGGGAATAAATGACTGTAAAAAGTACTGTTGCAGTACTGTCTGGTATAAAAATAGTGATGACATAGCATCTTGACATTGCCAAAACATGGAAGTAATATACCGTATATACGGACAATATGCGAAAAGACGTATAAACGCAGAAAGATAGAGAGGAGGGTAAAAGTTATGCTGTATCCGGAGATTTCTTCTAGAGAATGGATAGAAAAATTTGATTCAGATGATTTTTATAAGGTTTATGGAAATCCTGTCAAATGTAAAATATTTGATAAGGATAAAATCTTTATGTCTTTTGATTTGTATGAGCGACTGTTTGGTAAGGTCGATTTAGATAAAGAAAATACAATAGAAATGGATGATTTTATCAGAGCGTTAGTATTGCAAAGGCTTCATGAAAATCCGGCAAGTTTATCTGATACGGAGGACGGATATTCACTTTCTATGGAAAGCGAAGTTTACGACTTCTTAAATCGAATTACATTGAAAGATTATGGGATTACACTTGAGAAACTCACCTCTTATTTCTTTGAGTGGATAGCTGCTTGTCCGAAGGAGTTTAAGTTGTGGGTAGAAGAAAGTGTAATGGAAAAGGGAGCGGAAAATGGTAATAAGTGAACGCATTTTTAAATTAATGGAAGAACGTGAAATTACCCAGATGGACTTTTCGAAAGCTACAGGAATAGCACAGAGTACTATTAGTGATTGGAAACGAAAGAAAACGAATCCTTCTGCTGATAAAATAATGATTATTTGTAAGGTGTTAAATGTAACACCATATGAATTGTTGCAGGACACGGTTCAATCTGTGGAGAAGTTGGATTTTCGAGTGGTTACAAAAGGCACAAAGGAGTATGATCTTTTGATTGAAATGGAAAGTCTTAAGAAATCGCAAAAAGAAAGATTGTTTGGGTACATAGAGGCTTTAAAACAATAGGTTTGATGGCGGTGCTTTATTCATTAAGCATCGCTTAAATATATGTTAAATAAACGTATATACGGTAAGATGACGCAAAGACGGTGGAGGGGATAATATGACAAGAGGTAGAGTCTATTTAAAGCCGAAGAAGGGCGAATGGATTGAAAGTACACAATTATTATACGACATGGGCTTTGAGTTTCCTTATGGTAATGGATTAAAACTTATATCAGGATTCCTTAGGAAGCAACTTGAGAACAAGAAAAAACTGGATATATTGCTGAAATCATTATTTCAAGTTTGGGATAAAGATGGCTATATAGTAGATGAAGATGACCAATTGTCTTTTTTACTAGGCTTCGATGATGTTCCTCAAATAGATGGAGCAGGAGATGACTATTCTTATATTATGAATTGTTCATCTGATAAGGATAAAATATACGTAGCTGGGGAAGAATTCATTATCGATAAAAATGAAATGATTGTATTGTCCTTTTCTAGAATGGTGATGAGAATACGCAGGCAGACAGGAAAAACAAATCTCCTTTTTAATGAAGATGAAGTGACAATTTGTACCGAAGCTTTAGATTTTTACAACAGAATTTTTATAGGACAATATGATAATATTGTTTCAAGGTTGAGTTGGAGATTGAACGATTCTACAACTTTACACGACAAAAGATATGTTTGCGAGCACATTCTTTTAGCAATAAGAGGAATTATCATGAGGGATACGGATCTTGATAGATATGGGTCCAGTGCCAGCCTGGGGATTTGGAGTGACCATACAGATATTCGTGCAATTAACTCTTATGATATGCAGCAGGTTATGCGTTATAATTTGGCATATGCCAAACATCCGGAAGGAGGTTATACAGTAGATTTTAACAAACCGCTTATAAATGGTAATTTACCGGTGATCAAATGTAGCTGTGAAAATGCTAAAGGGGCCTTCGTGGAGACGGTTACATGTACATCAAATCATTTGCAAATTTTGGATGATGCATTAATGATTTTTTATCATTTGCATAGCGTGAATATCAGAGAATTGTTTGAGTATTATACAGACGACGAACTGGTATTGGAACTGGCTGGCTTAATTGAAAAATTATTATCAGGAATTAATCCGGATAGACAGTTTGTGGAAGAAATCAAAAAAGTATGGAAAAAGGTAATATGCGCGGGAGGTGTTTTTAGTGAAGAAAAGTGAGATTATACTATTTGAAACGAAAGACAAGGAAGTAACGTTGTCAGTCCCGATGGATGGAGATACAGTATGGCTTTCGCAAGCACAGATGACCGAATTATTTAATGTGGATCGAACAGTAATTACGAGACATGTAAATAATATTTTTAAGGAGAAGGAATTGATTCGAGAAAGCAATGTGCAAAAAATGCACATTGCAAATGCGGATAGACCAGTCCAGTTTTACGCATTAGATGTCATCATATCTGTAGGCTATCGCGTAAAATCAAATCGGGGCATCGAATTTCGTCAGTGGGCAAGTAAAATCTTAAAGCAGTACATGATTGATGGCTATACAATAAATGAGAAACGCTTACATGCATTACAAAAGACAGTAGATATCCAAACGCGAATGCTGGCGAATGCGCTAAATGTCGAGGAAAAGGATATTTTAAAAGCTGTAAACCTGTATACGGATGCTTTGACGTTGTTGGATCAGTATGATCACCAAGCAATAGTAAAACCTAATGGAAGGGCTCCTGTATATAGGATTACTTATGATGACTGTATGACGATGGTTTCTCATATGAGGGATTCTTTTGATACGGATGTCTTCGGTGTAGAAAAAGAAGTTGGAAAAGTGAATGGGATTATTTCTGCAATATACCAAAGTGTATTTGGCGAAGATGCCTACCCGACTATTGAAGAAAAGGCGGCTAACTTACTTTATTTTATGATCAAGGATCATCCGTTTGCAGATGGTTGCAAAAGAATCGCAGCTTCCTTGTTCCTGGAATTCTTGGAGAGGAACCAAGCTTTGTTTAAAGATGGTAGCAAACGTATTGGCGACGGTGAATTGGTAGCTATTACGCTTATGATTGCGGAATCGAATCCGGACGAAAAGGATATCATGGTTAAGTTGGTGATGAATTTACTGGATATGAAATAGAATAACAGCTATCTTTTGGTATAATAACAAGTGCTTATTCGACAGAGAGGGGAGAGTCCACGGGTATCACAAGATAAGAATTATGATACCTTTTTGATACCTTTTCTCTTGAAACTCACGAAAATGAAATAGAAAGACTCGGGGAAAATCCCCAAAATAAACGATTTTGCAATGACAAGCAACCAGAGACAAGGATGAAATCCTTGAGCTGGAATAACATTTCCGGATATATTGAGTGAATGCTATGCCCTGGAAGCTGCATGAAACTGCAGCTTCCGGGCTCTTTCTGAAACTACAGCTTCCGGGCTCTCTCTTGCTTTTTTGATTCTTTTGAGTTATAGTCTTTTAGGTTTCTAATTTCTAAGTTTTTCTTATTTGTGGCATTTTTTATCTGGTCACACAGATTCCATTATGCTATGACACTCGGTAAATGCAGTCATGAGGCTGGGAGTGTTGTTTTTGGGATGCTTTGGGCTTTCTTTGGGTGTTCTTGACACTTGTAGAAGAATATAGAGTGGAATAGAGTGTTAAATTGGCTGAAAAATATGTAGAAAAAGTGTTTTTAGACACTCGTACGTGTATTAGAGAAATATTCGAGTGTTGAAAGATGCTATTTGATGCCCCAAAAGACACTACTGGCACGATCACAAGTAAATTGGAGTGTTTTTAAGGAAAGGATAAAAATAAATAAGAACCATAATAAAGGCAACGGGAGGAAAAAGACAATACAAGATTATTCAAAAGAATTGAGACAGCAGATCAAATGGCTTGATCAGCTTATAACCGCAACAAGGAAATATCTAAATGCTATCAAAATAAGTGACGACAGACCGGTCAGAAGTTCAAAAAGAAAGAATGGATATCAATACTATTTACAGAAAACTGATGGAAAGCTGGAATATGTTAAAGAAAAGGATATTGATAAGGTAAAGCGTATAGTTCAAAGAGACTATTACAATGCACTATTGGATAATCTGCTGACAATGCGATACCGTATTGAAAGGTTTACAAAAATATATGATATTGGTTCTATTGCAAGGGTTTATGATGACTTGAGTGAATCCAGAAAAGCGCTGGTAACGCCACTGATTCCTTCTGATGAAGCATATATTACAGAGTGGAGAGCACTTCACGTTGGAGGTACTAATACTTTTCCTGAGGAGGGGAAATATCTGACTACAAGGGGTGAGCTTGTCAGATCAAAATCAGAAAAGATATTGGCGGATATGTTTGAAAAGTTCGACATTCCTTACGTCTATGAGTCCCAAATAGTTCTTCCCAATGGTAAATGCTTATATCCTGATTTTGCATTACTGAATATGCGAACAAGAAAAACAATCTATTGGGAGCATTTTGGGCTAATAATGGATGGAGATTACGCCAGGCATGCATTGTTAAAGATTAATCAGTTTGATACGATGGGAATTGAAGTGGGAAAAGAGTTAGTTATTTCTATGGAATCCAATGAAATACCGCTGGACATTAAGCAGATAGAAAAGAAAATAAAGGAATACTTGTTATAATTCATGATGGATAAATAAAGCATTTGACTCAAAGAGGATAGCGCAAGGCTATGCCAAGCGACCCTGGCTTCATAAGTCAGTAATAGAGCATCTAAAAAGATTTCAGTCTTCCTAAGGATTATATGCTTAAAAACGGTCTTGATGTAGGCTGTGGAACAGGGCTTTCAGCCAAGGCACTAAAGCTCATATGTGACAAAGTAACAGAAACAGATATATCAGAATGTAATTGTTGAGACAATATCTTAAGTGATGACTACTACATCGAATAATAAGTATCTGACACATTATGTGCTGCTTTATAGTTGTAATACGTAGTCGGAATGACAGTCACAATATTTTTGAAAAAAGTTTTAGATTTTTCACCCAAAAATACTAATACGCCAAGAACTCCTCCAATAATTTTTTGTGCCAATAGAAGTTATAGAAAAACAAAGGAGGAACCCGGAGTATATGCTACAGAAAAGATACATAAACATTATAACCAGACTTAAAAATATAAATATATTCTTTAAGACAGAGACATCATAGGCTGCTATTATTTACAGCTAAACAATAATTACAACAACAGAATAGTTTGAGATCCCCGCGGATGACTGTTATACCGGTCGCATTTTGGTTTGAAACTCTTACAAAGAATAACAGGAATGCATATGTAAAGCACCACATTCCTTTTATTATGGTTCCTACACAGATTTATCTGCCATTTTTAGGAATACTGTTCAGTAAAAAAATGACAAAGAGTAACAGTTCAGTCAATGGACCACCAACCCCGTCCCCCCGGTCTACTGACTGAACTGCTGCGACAAAGATAAAGTAAGGATTATTAGCAAATAATTATGTATTGAAATGCCAAAATGTATATGTTATCCTCATAGCTGTAACCGCTTACAATCGTGAAATCAAGCGATTATTTCGTCAATTTTAAGTGTTTTAAAACACTGTGTTTATCAGTAAAGCAGGAGGTAAATGGAAATATTATGAACCCTTGGTATGTTTTGAAAAAAACTGTTATAGATACGACCCCTGAAGCTATAGCAGAAGGCATGGATGCAATCAGAGAAATGTTAAATGGTTGCGGGTTAAAACACGCTGATATAAACAAGGCTGAGCTGGTTACGGAAGAAACCTTGTCAGAGATGGCTGCTCATGCGGATCAGGGTGCTAAAATAACACTTTCCGTCAGGATGTTCCTGAAGACTGTCACTATGGAAATACGATGCAATGGTCAGGAGTTCAGATTTGCACCGGCAGAGTCGGATTTTTCATGGAGTGATTACGATTCTGATGATCCTACGGAAGAGGATATGATGCAGCGTCTTCACGGTATCATTGCTCACTCTTTTGCAAAGGAAGTAAAATATAAACATACAGGGGGATGCAACTTTGTAAAAATAGTTGCAATACGCTCTGAAAGAACCTTTTTGTATCATACTGTCGGAGCGATGCTTCTTGCGATTCTTGTGGGAATGCTTCTGTCGTCAATCAATATGGAAGGCTTTAATACCCTTCTGAATACCTACCTTCTGGTGCCGGTCAAGACCATATATATGAATGCACTGAAAGCTGTGGTAGCTCCCGTAGTATTTTTCTCGATTGTCTCCTGCATCGTACGTTTTTCGGATCCATCAGAGCTGGGGAGAGTTGGAGGACGTATCCTACTCATGTATCTCTTCACAACTTTGATCGCAGTTGCAGTTGGTTTTTCAGCCTTTTATCTGTTCCAACCGGGAAATCCTATGAATGCATTGGGAACTGTGGATGTTAGTTCCATTACTTCAAAATCAATGGATGTGTCCATAAAGGATGTAATTGTAGGCATTGTACCTTCAAACTTTGTAAAGCCATTCCTTGAATCCAATATGCTTCAGCTCATTTTCCTTGCTGTGATCTGTGGTATAGCAACAGGAATGATAGGAAAATATTCTGATATGGTCAAGGATCTTTTTGAGGCAGGTAACGACCTCTTCTTAAAGATAACGACTATCATCATCGGATTCATGCCTTTTGCGGTATTTTGTTCAATCACATCCATGATGATCACAACAGGTGTTAAAACTATCATTTCTGTTCTTGGAATGCTTGGAACCTTCCTGTTTGGACTGGTATGCATGATGACGATATACTGTCTTCTTATACTTGTGATAGGAAGGGTAAATCCGCTTCATTTTGTACAGAAATATGTACCCACGATGCTTCAGGTATTTTCCATGGCATCCAGCAATGCTTCAATTCCTGTTAATATGGATGCCTGTGAAAACCTTGGAATATCAAAGAAGATCTATAGCCTTTCTATCCCATTGGGTGCAACACTTAATATGGACGGAACCTGTATATATCTCGGAGTTTTTGCCCTTGCCCTGGCAAAAACCTATGGAATCCCTGTTACAGGCGCTACTCTTTTTTCTTTGAGTATCTCCATTGTAGTTTTATCAATGGGTGCTCCGGGTGTTGCAGGCGCCGGGCTGATCTGCCTTTCTGTTCTTCTTGAGCAGATGGGGGTTCCTCTTGAGGCCATAGGACTTGTTATGGGAATCGATTCTCTCGTAGGTATGTTCAGAACCATGTCCAACTGTCTCGAAGATGTGGCCGTAAGCACAATTGTTGCAAAACAGGAAGATGCTCTGGACATGGAGAAGTATAATCACGGAATACCGGGAAGTAATGAACCGGATCATCAGCCTTCAATGATCCATTAACTGCATACCATAGCTCACATATAAGGAAGGTTTCAAAATGGATATTACGACAAGATATGATT
>JAGAXP010000158.1 GCA_017940955.1 Oribacterium sp. | reverse complement strand
TATTCGACGAGACGGAGTATCCCGACATTCAGACATCGGATGGAGTCATCCGTACTTCGTACCTTGCCGCAGTGCTGCGTCTGGCGGACGAGATTGATGTGGGTGTGGATCGTAATCCGGAGTTGCTTTTTGATACGTCTGCCCTGACAAAACAGGTGGACATCGATGCCTTCGGCCTCCACGAGTCCATTCGTATGGTTGAGGTGACGGAGAATGCGATTGTGCTGCATGTAAAGCCTAAGGAGCCCAGATTTGAAGAGCTGATTGAAGAGCTTGCCGGGAAAATACAGGAGACGCTGGATTACTGCCGCAAAGTAGTAGAGAAGCGCTCCGATCTGCGAATTGCGCCGGAGCGGGTGGAGATTATGGAGGTTGAGTGAATGAACACCTGCGTAGATACAACTGTGCTCATGATTCCCGGTCTGTTTGTGCTGCCTGAGCCTGTTTTTCAAATACGAGGGTCAATTTTTCGACCATCGTTCAACAAAGTCGCTAAAAAGATAGATTACAAAAAGACACTGGAAGAATTGTAGAAATATGGAGACGGCCATGAAAAAGAGATTAATTACATTGGTTGTAATGACAATGCTGTTGTTGTGCCTCACATCATGTAAAAAGTCTGATAAAGAGTCTGGTAATTTTATATCTGGCGTAGAGTGCATAATCCTAAGTTCTCCTGACGGCACTTATTATATGATTGAGAAGCCGCAGGTCAATGATGAGATAGACTGGGGTGGATTGAATCCTTCTGTGCGAAAAAAGTGGATAAGCATGGAACACGGTGAAGTGGCAGGAAACATACTTGAAGATATGCTGGATGATAATGAATTTCTGGACGCTAAGGTTTCCATGTGGATCAAGCAGGAGAACTCAGCACCCTATGTTGATGATATATGGGATGATGACACAATATCTCCAGAAGATGTAAAAGCACTGGGGTTATTTGAAAAAGACAAATGTACTGATATATCGCAAATAATAAAACAATGGAAATGAGATGAGCAGACTGAAACATAATTATCAACATACAAATACGAGGGTCAATTTTTCGACCATCGTTCAACTAATAGCAAGTACATACAAAGTTAATTATACATACTCGTTACCGTGAGTATTCTCATAATGAGAAAGGTAATTGTATATGGTCTTCCTTGAACATCCTACTACCCTTGCGAAAGCTGTAGCTGTAAGCTGCTTGGACCTGTACAACGGATAATACTTGTAGAGCTTATCCGGAAGATTTGAAGCATCCATCTTGGGCCTGCCTATCTTCTTCCCTTTTGCCCTTGCGTTCTGCATCCCGGACTTTACCCTCTGTGATATGATATCCCTCTCCATCTCAGAAAATACTCCCCACATCATAAGCATTCCCTTTGTCATGGGATCGATATCATCACTCGTGCAATCAACAGTAAAGCTTCCGATTACAAGCTTTATCTAACAATAAGTGAACGCAAAATTGTAAAATATTAGTGTACTGTATGCTGAAAAGGTAATAATGGCGTGGGGGGTTGATTATATCAACGAGAAAATGGATATTTGTGAAGGAGGGACGCTATGATTACGAGCGTTATTGAAGGCGATAAGCTTATAATTTGCCTTGAGGGAAGAATCAGTTCAGATAATGTGGAGCAAATAGAGAGGAAAACTGAGGATATTTTGCAAAAGAATGATACGCCCTTTTTATTTGATGCAGAAAACCTATCGTATATCTCAAGCGCAGGTCTGCGTTTTCTTTTAAAACTTAGTAAAAAAAGAAAAGAAAAACTAACTGTCAGAAATGTTTCCCCGGAAATTTATGATATTTTTGAAACCACAGGTTTTACTAACTTATTGGATGTCAAAAAGAAAATGAGGAATATCTCGATAGATGGATGCCCTATGATAGGAAAAGGGGCAATGGGAAGCGTCTATAGAATAGATAGCGACACCATAATAAAAGTTTATGATAGAGCAGAGGATACTGCCTCTATTGAAGATGAAGTCCAAAAGGCAAAAGAAGCTTTTTGGCTGGGGGTGCCTACAGCTATTCCTTTTGATATCGTGAAGGTTGGAGATAAATATGGCGCAGTTTTTGAGCTGTTAAAGGCCCAAAACTGTAATGATTTTTTAGCTGAAGATATAAGCAGGATAGATGATTTTTGCATAAGATATGCCAAACTGATAAAGAGTATACATTCAGTTAATGCATCAGAAATCAATCTGCCAAGGATTGAGGATATGTATATTGATAATCTTATGGCAATCAGGGAGTATCTTCCCGGGAATCTTTATAACAGGTTATTGGATAAGATAAATTCTATTCCGGTTGAAGAATGCATTATACACGGAGACTTGCAGGTGAAAAATATCATGATGACATCAGATGAACTAATAATTATAGATATGGATACCCTTAGCAAGGGAAATCCCATATTTGAATTTGCAGGATTGTACATGACCTATATTACTTTCGATGTTCATGAACCGGATAATACAGAAAAGTTTCTGAATCTGAATAAATATGCTGCTGAAAAACTCTATTATGACACTTTGAAACATTATTATTCTGATTTAAATAGTGATGATTTCATAAAGTTGTCAGGGACAATAAAAGCGTTGGGACTTATAAGATTTATGTTCCTGATAGCCAGTCTGGGCATTGGATTGCCGGAGCTTAGGGATATCAGGATAAAAGACAGTGTCAGTGAATTGGAAAAACTTGTGGGCTGAGGGGGAAGCTATGGATTTTAAGCAGATAGAGATTGATGGACTTGTTCCTTTTGCAAAAGGGGCAACAGGTGAATGCTTCAGAGTGGGAGAAGACCAAATTCTGAAGTTATATTATGATGGATTTCCAAAGGAGCGAGCTCTTTTAGAAAAACGAAATGCAAGAACCGCCTTTGTGGCAGGGATTCCGACACCTATATCTTTTGACGCTGTAACGGTTAATGGCAGGTATGGAATTATCTATGAGATGATAAGTGCCAGGACTTTGTCTGAGCAGCTTCAGGAGAGTCCTGAAAGGTCTGAGGAAATCGGTCAGGAGCTTGCACATCTTGCACTATCGATCCATAACGCTACGGTAAAAGAAAAGGATTTTCCAAGGTCTTCTGAAAAAATAGCAAAATCATTGCCGCATGCAACCTATTTAGATGAAAAGACCAGAGAAAATGTTGAGAACTATATGCAGAAATTGGATGAGGCGCAGACCTATACCCATGGAGACTTTCATACGAATAATATTATGCAGACCCGTGACGGAATAATGCTCATTGATATGGGAAGCTTTTCTGTTGGTTCTCCACTGTTTGACCTGGGAGTTTTGCATTTTAGCTTTTTTGAATCCCCGGAATCCGTAACGGGAGAGGTCAGTAGCTTCAACGGACTTGACAGGAAAACAAGAGAAGCTGTCTGGGACTCTTTTGAAAAGGAATATTTTAATGGTGTTACAAAGGAGGAAAAAGAAAGACAACTGCAGGAACTTAATAAGGTAATACTCCTTATTAAATTACGATTTGAGGCGTTATATTCGAAGCATGCTTCAGAAGAGTATTGTAAAAAAGTTCGTGATGAAGTACTTAAAGTTTTTTCTTGAGAGAGCCTATGAAAAAAGTCGGATTTAGAAAAAAAAATAATGATGTTATTTCAAGTATGTATTTCTCTGCAGCTGTCGCAATGATCTTTTCTCAGGTTGCCGGGGTCGTTGCAACTATTATAGATGGAATTATCACCAGCAGATTCCTGGGGCCTGATTCTTTATCATCTATATCACTGGTGGGGCCGTTTGTCTCGACGCTGGCACTGGTTTCCGGTTTTATTTCCACCGGAAGTCAGGTTGTCTGTGGAAGTCTTGTGGGTGAAGGAAAACGTAAAGAGGCAAATGCTTTGTTTTCCATATCAATTATCATTACTATTCTGGCTGCGTTTTTCTTTATTTTTCTGTGCACGACATTCCCGGATGTTATATTTAAAATCTGCGGAGTAACAATTGAGAGTCATCCGAAGTTTTATGACGGGATGAAGGACTACATTTACGGATATATGTTTGGTATCCCAGCCGTAATGGTTATTCAGATCATTGGACCATTTGTGGTAATGGATAACGGAAAGACATTTTTTACGATTTCAGCTTTTATACTCTGCATCAGTGACGTTGCCGGAGATCTTGTAAATGCTTTTTTTATTCATGGTGGCATTATAGGGATGGGGATAGCAACCACCATTTCTTTTTATATACAACTGATTTTCCTGCTAAGCTTTTATTTAAGGAAAAACAGTTACTTCAGATTTTCATTTAGTAATCTCAGGTTCATACAGTTATTTGAAATTGCAAAAGAGGGCATGCCTACACTTGTTCGTAAATTTGCAACTGTACTCAGGGATCTGTTTATCAGCAGGATTAATCTGAGTGTTGCGTTAACAGGGGCTGCAGTAGCGGCCAGAGCTATGCAAAATGATCTGAATACACTTATGTTCTGCATAGGGTTGGGCATGGGAAAAGCTCTTTTGTCTATTGTTGGAATCTATTACAGCTCAAATGATAAAAACGGGTTAAAGAACCTGTTTGCGTACTCGGTAAAGATGGCAATTGTATTGTCCGGAGCGGTGGCGGCCATATTGTTCATTTTTGCAGATCTCATAGCTGGATTTTATACCTCTGATCCCGAAGTTATAATGTTTTCTGCCTTTTCACTCAGGTGTATGGCAATCAGTCTTGTTATGGATACCTTGCTTGTTACTTTTCAGTATTATCTTCAAGGAATTCGAAATAGACTTTTGGTCAATCTCTTTAGTTTTGGAGAACGCTTTATAATCCCTGTGATTATTGCACTGACAATGGGCAGTTTCTGGGGATCTAAGGGTGTACTTGCATCCATTGCAGTTGGTAAAGCAGTACTGATTTTGCTGATATTTGTTATAATCTGCGTTCACTTAAAGCGCTTGCCATGCCATCTTGAGGACTTTATGTTCCTGCCGGAGGGCTTTGGAGGCAGGGAGGGGGAAAACAGCTATGCCTTCTTGGAAAGTATAGAAGATGTGGTAAGAGAGAGCAAAAACGCAGAAGAATTCTGCCTTGCCCATGGATGTGATGCCAAAAAGGCCAGGCATATGGGCTGCTTTGTTGAGGAGATGGCAGGAAATATCATTATTCATGGCAAACCAAAGGCAGGAAAGAAAGTGTTTGTAGATTACAGGCTTTATACAAAAGACGGAGATATATGTCTTACCTTACGTGACTATTGTAATCAATTTAACCCTACAGATTTTTACATGGCCCATAATGACGGTGATCCGGAAAAATATATCGGAATCAGGCTTGTGACTAAGATGGCTAAGGAAATGTCATATTTTAATGCATTCAACAGTAATAATATGATCATATATTTATAAGGATTGAAACTCGCTAAAGAGATAACAGAGGGAGCATGATGACAGAAAAAGCACCCCAAGGCAACCCAATGTCATTTAGATAAGAAAATGCAGTAAATGCGAAATAGGCACGCTACGTTCTTCAGATTATATAGTAGTTCTAAGACAAAAAAACGTTGGTGGAGGAATGGGAATGAAAAAGAATCATATTAATCGTAAGATATTATCACGAATAATCATAATGGGCAGTTTGATAAGTGCTCTATGTTTAAGTGGATGTTCAAAAAAAGAAGATTCAAAAAAAGAAGGTTCTGAAATGGATGGAATTATTTCAAACATGACAATGGATGAAAAAATTTCTCAGATGATTATACCGGCCATAAGAACCTGGGATGGTAAAAACGTCACAGATATAGATGACAATTCGGAACTAAGAGACGCTTTGCAAAAGCATCAGTATTGTGGTGTCATTCTTTTTGGTTCTAATATCATAGATAATGAACAGGTATATAATCTTGTGAAGGATCTTCAGGATAATAATAAACAGTCAGACAACGTTTCGGTTCATATCCCTTATATTATGCCTTTGGATGAAGAGGGTGGGATTGTCGTAAGACTCACATCCGGAACCAGAATGACAGGAAATATGGCAATAGGCGCAACAACGGATGCCGAAGGCAATGCCTTAAAAACAGGAGAGATAATAGGAGAAGAATTAGCAGCGCTAGGTTTTAATACAGATTATGCACCGGATATCGATGTAAACAATAATCCTTCTAATCCTGTCATTGGAACAAGATCATTTTCAGATGATCCGGAGGTAGTTGCAAAACTCGGTAAGTCATTTGCAGATGGATTGAAGGAAAAAAATATAATTGCGACATATAAACATTATCCCGGGCATGGTGATACTGAGACTGACAGTCATATAGGGACTCCTTCAGTTGAAAAGACATATGACGAAATAAAAGAAGTTGAATTGGTTCCTTTTAAAGAAGCAATAAATAATGGTGCGGATATGATAATGACTGCACATATTACCTATCCATTGATTGATGATGAAGTAACATTTGGCGATGGAGTTACAAAAGGATATTATCCGGCCACTATGTCCAGGAAGATGATCACTGACATTTTGCGTGACGATCTGGGCTTTAATGGAGTAGTTGTTACAGATGCATTGGAAATGAAAGCAATAAGAACTGCGGGACTTGTAAAAGGCGAGGAAGGTACTGTGGAATACGGTATCAATGTAGCCAGAGAAGTCATTAATGCCGGTGTAGACATTCTTTTGATACCGACAGACCTTAATAATGAAGATGCTGCTGCCTATTATGATGACTATATAAATGGAATATCTGAATTGGTTAAGTCTGGAGAAATCAGCTCAAAGAGAATTGATGAGAGTGTAAGACGTATATTGGTAATGAAAAATAAATATCATATTTTTGATATTGACGGCGGAAGCATAGATGAGAGTGAAGGCAAAACCAATTCTGAAAATCATATTGAAGAGGTAGGCTCTAAAGCACATCATGAGGATGAGATGGAAATTGCCAGAAAAGCAATAACTTTGTTGAAGAATGATGAAGATCTTATTCCTTTAGCACAAGATAAAAAGGATATTGTTTTCCTTGGAAGACAAAAGAACGATTCATGCACAATTAATTATGCTATTGATGAAATGAAGAAAGAAGGTCTTATTTCTGAAGATAGTAATATAAGTGTTGAGTATTATTATGATTCTTCTGCAGATGTAAAACTTAATTATACAGATGATATGAAAAATAAAATATCAAGTGCTGATATAGTTATTGCATTTTCATATGCATCAGGCAGCGCTTTTTATGACAAGGAGAATCCACAATACATAGCGCTTCATTCTGCACTGAAGGACGTTCATGATAATGGAGGTAAATTTATCCTTCTGAGTGAAAATCTTCCTTATGATGCAGCGGTCTATAGTGATGCCGATGGTATAGTTCTTTCGTATATGGGTTCGGGACTAAATATAGATCCTACAGATAAAACTTCTGACGGAGTTAGTAAAGGTGCCATTAATGCAAACATCATCGCCGCTATCGAAACTATTTTCGGTTACAATAAACCAAAGGGTAAACTTCCGGTAAATGTACCTGAACTTACTGAGTTGGAAGATGGCACATATGGTTTTGGCTCAAATTATCTGTATGAAAGAGGCAGTGGATTATTAACAGAATAGAATTTAAGTTTGAAATGAAAAATGGAATGGGGAAAGTATGTAGACCATGCAAATCATGAGGTGAGTGTTTTAGGACAGAAATATGCATGGTTTAAAGCTCAAATTAAGAAAAAATATAAGCCATGCAAAAAAGGTTCCAACAGACCACCCCTCCGAGGGCATCTTTTGGAACCTCTTTATTGTATTTCAAACCGTTTCATGTTCATTTATTATTATGACAGAAGATCTATATCAAGTTCCTTTGTCTTATACCATTTTCTTATCATGATTACTTCAAATACAAAAGCTGCTATCAGAAGTATTGTGACCGCAAATGTTATATAGAATATGTCCTCATTATAATGCAGCATCTGCACCGATGTGTCGAAAAGAGCATGAATCAATGCCGGTGCCAAAACAGAAAGTAATATCCATACTTTGTTCTTTGTAAACATTGCTTTTCCATACAGGTAACCCATAAGTACCCCAAAAACAAAATGAAATGGTGTTAATAACCGTAATAAGACAACGCCTAACCCGTTACCCGAGTACATTATGTCCTCATATAGTTCAAAACCGAGACCTGCAAGAGCTCCACAAAAAACGACATCCAGCCAACACATTCTATTTTTTATTCTTTTCACGGATGATTTCATAACCAGAAACTTGAATATTTCTTCTACAAGTCCTACTACCAGAAAAGTCCTTATAAACATAATGCCAAAGGAGTTATCAATTCCTGAATTCAGCTTGTCTATGATATCTTTGACCGCAGCCTCATTTCCTGATGTAGCAGCTGTCATAAGCTTATTGATTCCATCAAGCCCTATAAGTTTTATCAAATTAATGATTCCGGCCCCAACAGTAAGAATCGAGACAACAATCGTGCTCAACATTCCGAATAGAAGAGTACGCAGGACGGTTCCCTTTGGAAATGGATCATCCTTTTTCATTTTAAGTATCCACAATATAAGAATTACCGTTATAGGTAATGATAAAATAGCACTTATAATACCCATTAATGTATTCCTCCTGGTTCAGAAAGTAAGTACCGTGTAATAAATTAAAAAACGGCATATTTGGTAGTTGTGACCATGTAGTATTCCATAATATTGTATTTCGGCTAATAATGCGGAATAGTTAATGGGAAAATTAGGGAAACGCTGATTAAAGCGTTTCCTTTGCCTGTATGTTGGCAACAGTGTTCACAGTGACTGGCACCTATGATTAAAAAATGAAAATATGAGCCGTATTGGGCTAATACAAGCTCTAATTCACTGGTGTCAAAGCTTGTGAGAGAAGGGAGCATTGAGATAAAGAAGGCTTTTGAAGAGCTTTTGAAGGGTGGCAGTGTAAAATCAGAGATAGATGAGCAGCTTGTTTTCGGCGAAATGGACGGAAATAAAAAAGCAGTCTGGAGTCTTCTGTATGCAAGCGGTTATCTCAAAGCTATTTCTGTTCAAGACATCAATGGGGTGGCAGAATATGAATTAAAACTCACTAATTATGAGGTTATGGTCACTTTCAGCATACTTGTGAAAAGGTGGTTTGAAAATGCTGGGGGAAATTACAGTTATTTCGTAAAAGCACTTCTGGAAGGCAACATAGATGACATGACGGATACATTATTAGAAATCTGCGAAAGTATGATAAGTACCTTTGATGGAAGTGGGAAAGCGGCTCCGGAAAACTTCTATCACGGTCTTGTAATCGGACTTCTTGTTGAGCTGCGTGGCCGATACGAGATAAAGTCAAACCGTGAAAGTGGCCTTGGTCGTTATGATGTCATGCTTCGACCGAAGGATAAAAAGGATAATGCTGTGATCATCGAGTTTAAGTCAAAACGCAGAAGTGAAAAGGGCAAGACCCTTGATGAGCTTTGCGATGTGGCATTGAAACAAATCGAAGACAAAAAATATGAAACCGAGCTTCTGGAAGCAGGACTCGACAAAGACAAGATAATAAAGCTTGCCTTTGCTTTTGAAGGAAAGGAACTACTGATAAAAAAGTAGATTAATGTATGATCGGATACATGGGCATCCATCAGATTTTATAGCCTGTAATGTATTTCCAACAGTGGCAGATAAAGCACGTTCAAAACATACAGCACTGAAAGAATTATCCACCGGACATTATGTTCCTTTCCGGTCTGGAGCATCTTTTTCAATAAACTTCCCATAAGTAAAGCTATAAGTGTACCCACGATAAACCCAACGCCGAATCGTATCGGTATAAATATCATACCCAGATTTTTTATATCTATCACAGCTCCTATGATTCCGAGCACAAAGGCTATGACATTCAATACAAACACAAAAGAAGTCTTTTCTTTTACGGACATGAGAGCTTTTGGATTATTCCGGTTTTTTAACGTATAGATGCCGATGAGCAGCAACATGGCAGCCGATATAGCAAGCACTGTATCAAAAGCCAGATACATCGGATATATATCGGCATATTCATCTATAGTCATTCTTCCGTCTAATGAGACAAATAATCCGTAGAAAAAAGTAACAAACACCGAGAACAAACCAAGAAGGATTGTAGCGATACCAAAGAATATGACTTTATTCCTTATTCCCGGAGATATATTTACTGATTTAGTGTTTACTTCGTCATCATCAACAAAGCAACGACTTTTTATCTTATCTTGTGTTTGTCTCCATGTGGAAGATATCGCACCTTTCGGGCAGGCCGAGATACAACTGCCACAGCGGATACATTCCGGACTGTTTGGATGTTCATAGGTCATGATATCCATACCGCATACACGATGGCACTGACCACAGGATATACACTTCTCTTTATCAATAACCAGTCTGTAACTTGAAATCGGGTTAAACAGCCCGTATATCGCACCTAAAGGACAGAGATATTTACAGAAAGGTCTATAAACGACAATCGACATCAGAAGTATTACTATAAGAACAAAAAGTTTCCAGAAAAATCTTCCACCAATAGCTTCGCGCAGTCCTGCATTAACAGATACAAGGGGGATGCCTCCGAATAGCATACCGCTCGGGCATATCCATTCACAAAACCACGGCTCACCGGCTCCGGTCACGTCAGTCACGATTGATACAAGAAGGAGCGGAAAAACCACCAGAATCAGATAACGAAGATATTTCAGGTACTTGTGTCCCGGAAGATTCTTGAATTTTATAGGAAAAGGTATTCTATTGAACAGATCCTGAACCAGCCCGAAAGGGCACATCCATCCACAGATCAATCTGCCAAACAGCACGCCCATCACGGACAGAAAACCGAAAACATACAGCGAGATCCGATATGTTACATCACCCATCACAGCCTGAAGCGCCCCCATTGGGCAGGCAGCAAGTGCTCCGGGACATGAATAGCAGTTCAGCCCGGGAAAACATACTACTTTGGTATTGCCGGCAAAGATCTTGCCCTTTGTAAATCCTCTCAGATAGCTGTTGGTGAAAACAAACCAGGCAGCCTGAAACCATGTACGTATCAAAGATTGCTTTTTAGACTTATTCATATTTTTTACCATTTATTATCCGATTCCTATGCATTGCATACAGATGTTGGCAGCTTTCGTGAGGACAACAGACAATTCACCTCTCCAGATTCCGGCAACCATCATTACCACTCCTGCAACAAATACCATACATCCGATTAAGTTTGTCTTTTTTTCTTTAGCATTCATTATTTCTGTTCCTCTATCACCGATTCAACCATACTCTTCCAGGCATCCAGCTCTTTTGCTCCGGCCGTGCTCCGGACTATTTGCCTTTCACTGTCAACAAAAAACGTTGTGGGATATCCTACCACAGATGCACGGATGAAGGCATGCATATCCTTTTGCGGAATCAGATTAGTAAAGGTAATTCCTGCATTATCCATGATTGCCATTGCCTTATCAACCTGCTTAGGAATGAGGTTCCCTTTGGTGTCGTATACGTCTGCGCATATCCCTACCAGTTGAAACTCAGATGAAGGATAGCTTTTTGACAGTTCTTCCAACGTGCTCATTTCACCAAGGCACGACGGGCAGGTTGTCTCCCATACGTTAAATGCTGTGATTTTTGACTTTTCCATGTCATCTTTCGTGAAGCTTCCACCACTGAGGGTTTCTGCATCAATCGCCGCGAACACATCGGTCGAAGCATTCAATTCTTGTATTTTATCTCTGTTACCCCAGGCCACCACATACGAAATGTTAAATCCTACTATACCTAGCACAATAGCCATTATGAACATTGATATTGTTGAGGTATAGAATACCGGATTTCTCCAGAAATACGATATCCGGGTTCTGCTTTTGGGTTCTCTATCCATATTGTCCTCCCAATAAAGTACCGTATAATAAGTTAAATACGCATATTTGGTGGTTATGACCATATAGTATTCCACTATATTGTATTTCGGCTAATAATTCTGAATAATAAATGAGAAAACTACTAACATGCAACACCCCCCTGTGTAAACCTTTCGATAATCAACGTAAACTTTAAGGTTTATGTACAGAGGCATCACGAAGATTTGTTATTCCCTGGAACTCACCCTGTTTGCCTTCAAGTTTTCCATTGTATATAAAATCAATAATATCCCGGTTTGCTTTTACTGACGGCGTAATCTGATATTGTTTCTTAATTCTGGGTGGCGTTACTTTTGATACTGGATTCCTATCTATCATATCCAGCTTGTAATAGTAGTTAAAGAAAGAGGAGAGGGAG
>JAGAXP010000157.1 GCA_017940955.1 Oribacterium sp. | reverse complement strand
TACCAGGAGCAGGTAATGCAGATCGTCCGGGATCTGGCCGGTTATTCCATGGGAAGATCCGATCTGGTTCGCCGTGCCATGAGTAAAAAGAAGACTTCCGTCATGGAAAAGGAACGGAAGAATTTTGTTTACGGAAATAAAGAGGAAAATATCCCCGGCTGCATAGCAAACGGCATCAGTGAAGAAATCGCAAACCGAATCTATGATGAAATGATCGACTTCGCGAAGTATGCCTTCAATAAGTCCCATGCAGCCTGCTACGCGGTTGTGGCTTATCAGACTGCATTCCTCCGCTGCTACTATCCGGCAGAGTTTTATGCGGCTCTCATGACCTCCTTTATGGACAATATGTCAAAAACCGCAGAGTACATAGATGTTGTAAAGTCCTTCGGCATCAGGATACTGCCCCCGGATGTGAACTATGCTGAGGTTGGCTTCTCCGTTAAAGATGGAGCCATAAGATACGGTCTCAGTGCCGTAAAGGGTGTGGGACGTTCCGCAGCCATGCAGATCATCACCGAGAGAAATCAGCACGGGACCTTTAAAGATTTTGAAGATTTTGTCACGAGAGCCTCTGCCAAAGGCATTAACAAAAGAGCCATCGAGTACTTTATACAGGCCGGCGGAACTGACGAATTCCCCGGAAACAGAAGACAGAAGATGATCGTGCTTCCCATGATCCTCGAGAATAAAGCCAAGGAAAAGAACAGCTCCATGGCAGGGCAGATGACATTGGCAGACCTACTTGGGGAGGACAGTAAGGATGCGGAAGAATTCAGGATAACCATGCCGAAGCTTCCTGAATTCGATCTTTCAGAGATACTCCAGTTCGAGAAGGAGGCCCTCGGTTTTTATCTCAGCGGACACCCACTGGATGAATTCCGAGAGGTAATGAATGCCAATATCACTGCCACCAGTCTTTCATTTAACCGGGAGGCACAGACAGACCGGGAGCCTCTCAGGGATAAACAGCAGGTAACTGTAGGCGGTATCATCACCGGTATAAAAAACAAGATTACCAGCAAACAGCAGCAGATGGCATTTATAGAAATAGAAGATATGGTCGGTACTATTGATGTGGTGGTATTTCCAAACACCTATCAGAAAAAGCGTGAGCTTATCCGGCCTGACAACAAGGTCTTTATCTTTGGTTCCGTTGATATCTCAGATGATGCCAATGCCAAGCTTATCGCCAACAACATTTACACCTTTGAGGAGGCGCCGAAGGAGCTGTGGCTTCAGTTTGAGGATAAAGACAGTTACCTGAAACTTGCGCCTCAGGTAGACCGAATACTTTCGGAATATAAGGGTCTTGACCAGGTTTCTGTATATCTGAAAAAAGAAAAGGCTGTAAAGAAACTAAACCGGGAGCAGTCTGTTAATGTGAATAATGCACTATTAACAACACTTAATGGCCTACTTAGTGAAAAAAATGTCAAAGTTACATATAAAGTATTGAAAAAAATACAAAATTAAATTAATATATAGTCTCAGTTTAGAGTATTTAATTTAATAAAAATAATTATGATAAGATCTGTTTTAAGTCTGAAGCATATTTCAGACTGATTCAGAAGAATCTTCTCAAATACGGAGGAACTACTATGGCTGCTAAAGTTGTGAAAACAATCGGAGTTTTGACATCAGGAGGCGATGCACCCGGCATGAATGCCTGTGTAAGAGCTGTTGTAAGAACCGCAATCCATGAAGGTCTCAAGGTAAAAGGAATCATGAGAGGTTATGCGGGACTTCTTCAGGAAGAAATCGTGGATATGGATACCACATCCGTTTCCGATACCATCAGCCGTGGCGGAACTATTCTTTATACAGCAAGATGCCATGAGTTTACAACTCCTGAAGGCCAGCAGCGTGGTGCAGAGGTCTGCAGAAAACATGGGATCGACGGAATCGTAGTAATCGGCGGAGACGGATCCTTCAGAGGTGCCGGAAAGCTTTCAGCTCTCGGCATTAACACCATAGGCTGTCCGGGAACCATCGACCTTGATATAGCATGTACAGATTATACCATCGGTTTTGATACAGCCATCAATACAGCAATGGAAGCTATCGATAAGCTCAGAGATACTTCTACTTCCCATGAGCGTTGTTCTATCATCGAGGTTATGGGCAGAAGAGCCGGATATATCGCTATGTGGTGCGGTGTGGCAAACGGAGCAGAGGAGATCCTGATTCCGGAGCGTTACGATGGAGATGAGCAGGCGATCATCAATCGTATCATTGAGGCTCGTAAGAGAGGAAAGAAGCACTACATCATCATCAATGCCGAGGGTATCGGACACAGCACATCCATGGCTAAACGTATCGAAGCTGCTACAGGAATCGAGACCAGAGCAACCATCCTCGGACATATCCAGCGTGGTGGTTCACCGACCTGCAAGGATCGTTACTATGCATCCATGATGGGCGCAAGAGCAGCAGAGCTCCTTCGCGACGGTAAGTCAAACAGAGTCGTTGCCTATAAGCACGGTGAGTTCGTGGATTTCGATATCCAGGAAGCACTCCAGATGAAGAAGGACATCCCTGAGGATCAGTACAGGATTGCAAATCTTCTCGTAAGATAATCATTTCAAGATGTGGTTTCACTTATGAAGCCACATCTTTTTTGTTAACCGCCAATCCACCTTCTTGAAAGCATTCTAAACTTGTGTTATCATGCGTGCTACACATCTTTTATAAGTTATCCACCGGGGACGGTTCTCGCCGGCGAGAACCGTCCCCGGTGGCACACGGAAGGATATTTTATGGCAGATTATAATAATAAAGAAAACCTTGAAGGCAGCAATATCGTCCTTTGTGCGGCTAATGCCTATAATCAGAAGTTCTTTTTGAATCCGGATTACAACAATCTTCCGGAGGATGTGAAGAAGGAACTGAAGATCATTTCGGTAGGTTATACAGAAGAGATAGGCGGCATCTTCCTGATGGAGTTTAACAGGGATGACAAGCTGGTGCTTAAATCCATGCATGAAGACGGTGACAGCCTTTTTGATGAAGATAACTCAAGAAAGAAAATAGACGAGCTTGCCGAAAAATATGAACCCCTGTTTTCGAAGCTGGAAGCCTACTACACAGCCCTTCAGACACTTCGTGGAAACGCCAAAAGAGGCGGAGAAGAACTTGAGATAACTGATGAAGACCTTAAGGGAGAGTCAGGTTTAAACAACCCCGAAGGTATCGCAGAGGTCAGACAGGCCACTGCCGAAGAGATGCAGAGCTTCTACGGCGATGATACCGATATGGATCAGACCATTGTCAGCGAGGAAGAGCAGGGCACCATCAAAAAGACAGGTTCCTGGGATATGCCGGTACACCCCGACGACCCTGACGCAGAACAGAACGCATATCATACGTTATTTGGTGATTGATCAGCTTTCGGAGAAAGCTGATGCCCCCAGCCGATGGGAACGTCAGCCCATTTAAACTCGCTTCGCGAGGGCTGACGCTACATGCCAGGTTTTCTACGAAAACCTACCACAAATGGCGAGGCTGGTTTCTGCGTAAGCAGAAATAAAACGAAAATGCCCGGCGCTTTAGCGCCATCCAAATGGCATTTTCTCCTTGTGACTGTAAATTGATAGAAAGACTACTAATGCATATAGGAAATATAGAATTAAAGAATAATGTTTACATGGCGCCCATGGCCGGCGTCACTGACCTACCCTTCAGAACTCTTTGTCATGAAATGGGAGCCGGTCTTACTGTAACAGAGATGGTAAGCGCCAAGGCCATATTATATAAGAACAAAAACACCGAGGAGCTCATGACCCGGGGTGGAGACGGAAGTCCCGTTGCGGTACAGCTTTTCGGATCAGACCCGGAGATAATGTCTGATATTGCCCATCAGATAGAAGACAGGTTCGAAATCATTGACGTGAACATGGGGTGTCCTGTGGGTAAGATCGTCAGTAACCATGAAGGGAGCGATCTTATGAACCACCCGGATCTGGCTTATGAGATATTAAGCCGGATGGTAAAGAAATGTCACACCCCCATAACCGTCAAATTCAGAAAAGGTTTTGCAAAAGAAGATGATACGGCAGTGGAATTCGCAAAAATGGCCGAAAGTGCAGGTGTTTCAGCTGTCACGGTACATGGAAGGACCAGGTCCCAGATGTACGCGGGAAAAGCTGACTGGGATGTTATAAGACGTGTCAAGGAGGCCGTAAAGATACCTGTATTCGGAAACGGGGACTTATTCGAGCCTGAGGACGCGAAAAGGATGATAGAAGAAACCGGCTGCGACGGAGTAGCTCTGGCAAGAGGTGCACAGGGTAACCCATGGCTCATAAAAAGGACTGTGCATTACCTTGAGACCGGTGAACTACTGCCGAAGCCAACCATATCAGAAATCATCGAAATGATCCACCGGCACACTGAACTTATGAAGGAAATCAAGGGCGAGTACACCACCATCAGGGAGATGCGTAAGCATATCTCATGGTATACGGAAGGGCAGCCTAAATCATCAAAGCTGAGAGCAGAAATCAACACAGCCGGCAGTATCGAAAAACTCTTTGAGATTGTTGACAAACTAGCCATTAATGTATAAAATCACCATTTGTAAAAGAAGCATTCAAATTTGACATATGTACAAATTTTTATGATAACAGTTTGCCGGGTCTTTCCGACAGCAATATATGTGAAAGGAGCTATGTAAAACATGGCAGAAGAGCAGGTAGTTAAAAAGAATTTACTCACACGTGCAGGTCTCAACAAATATGAGGCTGAGCTTCATGATCTCAAGGTAAACCGCAGACAGGAAATCGCTGCCAAGATCAAGGAAGCAAGAGAGCAGGGTGATCTTTCAGAGAATGCCGAGTATGATGCAGCTAAGGATGAGCAGCGTGATATCGAGGCAAGAATCAGTGAGCTTGAGGCTCTTCTTAAAAATGTCGAGGTAGTTGACGAGTCCGTTGAAGGCGAGATCAATGTTGGCTGCCGCGTAGTACTCCTGGATGAAGAGTTTGATGAAGAGGTAACATATTTCATCGTAGGTTCATCAGAGGCCAACAGCCTTGCAGGAAAGATTTCAAATGAGTCTCCTGTAGGACATGCACTCCTTCATCACGTAGCAGGTGATGAGGTTGAGGTTGAGACAGAAGCCGGTGTTCTCAAGTTTAAAGTACTTGAGGTTGCCCGTCACGAAGCAGAATAAGAAATATACTTAAAGTCTTTTTATTCCTTCTGTCAGACAGAGGAATCGGAAGTTTAATATCACAGACGGCAGGGTGAAGATGACCCGGCCGTCTTCATTAGCATAATAGATCAAAGTTCAAGGAGAAAAGAATGGCAGAGAATCAGCAGAACAATCGGCAGAATCAGGAGGCTCTGGACACCAATCACATAGTACAGGCACGTCTTGACAAGCTTGCAGAGCTTCAGTCAGCAGGCCAGGATCCGTTTCAGATAACCAAGTTCGATCAGACACATCATTCAGAGGAGATCAAAGAAAATTTTGAGGCTCTTGAGAACCAGCATGTAGCTATCGCAGGTCGTATCATGCTGAAGCGTGTTATGGGTAAGGCTTCATTTGTACACCTTCAGGACAAGCAGGGTCGAATCCAGTCATACGTATCACGTGATGGTATCGGCGAGGAGGAATACAAGGCATTCAAGAAGCTTGATATCGGCGATATCATCGGTATCGAGGGCTATGTATTTAAGACCAAAACTGGCGAGACCTCAGTTCATGCCGAGAAGCTCACACTTCTTTCAAAATCACTTTATCCGCTTCCTGAGAAGTTCCACGGAATCCAGGATACAGATACCAGATACAGACAGAGATATGTTGACCTCGTTATGAACGAGGAGTCAAAGAGAGTATTTATCAAGCGTTCTCAGATCATCAGTGAGATCCGTAACTTCCTTGCAGGACGTGATTTCATGGAAGTTGAGACTCCCATGCTTGTTTCCAATGCCGGCGGTGCAGCTGCACGTCCATTCGAGACACATTACAATGCTCTGGATGAAGATGTTAAGCTCCGTATATCTCTTGAGCTTTACCTTAAGAGACTTATCATCGGTGGTCTGGAGAGAGTATTCGAGATCGGCCGTGTTTTTCGTAACGAGGGTGTAGATACCCGTCACAACCCTGAGTTCACTCTTATGGAGCTTTACCAGGCATACACAGACTATGAAGGCATGATGGAGCTCACAGAGTCAATGTTCCGTTACCTTGCAGAGAAGGTTTGCGGCTCAACCACCATCACATACCAGGGCACTGAGATCGATCTCGGAAAGCCTTTCCGTCGCCTTACTATGACAGAGGCTATCAAGGAGGAAACCGGTATCGATTTCGATACAGTTAAGGATCTTGAGGAGGCTCGTGAGCTTGCCAAGAAGAACCACATCGAGTTTGAAGATCACCACAAGATCGGTGACATCGAGAACCTCTTCTTCGAGACCTTCTGTGAGGAGAAGATGATCCAGCCTACATTCATCATGGATCACCCTGTTGAGATCTCACCTCTTACAAAGAAGAAGCCGTCAGACCCTTCAAAGGTAGAGCGTTTCGAGCTTTACATCTACGGACGTGAGATGTGTAATGCTTACTCCGAGCTCAACGATCCTATCGATCAGAGAGAGCGTTTCAAGGCACAGGATGCACTTGCAGAGGCAGGTGACGAGGAAGCCAACCACACAGATGAGGACTTCCTTCACGCTATGGAGATCGGAATGCCGCCTACCGGAGGTATCGGATATGGAATAGATCGTTTGGTAATGCTTCTCACTGACAGTGCGGCGATAAGAGATGTGTTATTGTTCCCGACTTTGAAGTCAACAGGCAAGTAAACCCCAGTAAAATCAAGGGTTTCGAGTGGTAAAAGGAGCTTAGGTACCACAAAAGTACCACAATAGTTCCAATGGTAGATGCAGGACAGTACATGATAATGCATTTACTTCTTGGGTAGTCAATCAAATATTTGCAAAATTAAGGACACTTTCTAAAAGAGAAATCTTTTGAGAGTGTCCTTTTTGTTATGGTCAAAAACTATTAGCAAGGAGGAAATGCCATGAAAACAAGTACAGCGATAGGTGCAGGCAGAGCGATTATGAGAATAACCGTTCCCGAAATGAGACAGAGATTATACCCAATCAGAGGAGGAATGAACGAGTATGTTAAAAGTAAGAGTTTCGGGACCGACCTACG